>CAMKSY010000181.1 GCA_946415545.1 uncultured Pelosinus sp.
ATAAATATTCTAAGTTTATAGCTAATTAAAACTAAATTCTTCAATTTATTAACTACATAGAGAAGTTAAGGAGGTATCTTGAGTGCAAACAATTGGTGAAATTTTGCGTATTGAGCGGGAAAATAAAGGACTTACTGTTAAAGAAATCGAAATTGCCACCAGTATAAGGACTGTATATATAACAGCTATTGAGGAAGGTAATTATAATATTATACCAGGTGAGGTATATCTAAAAGGTTTTATTCGTAATTATGCTAATTATCTAGGTTTAGATGGTCAACAACTTGTTGATTTATATCGTCAATCTCAAAATCCTTTAATAGCGACTGAAGAAATCAATAAAATAGACGCACCTCTAAATGAGAAATCCATGAATAAGTCAAATACAACTCGCAAATGGTTATCAGTTGGTGTAGTAGCAATATGTATAGCTGGTGGTGCATGGTGGTCTCAAAATAATTCAATTTCATCACAAGAACCTAAGATAGACAAGCAGGTGCAACAACCATCTCCAATAATACCAAGTCAAGGAGTAAAAGAACAAGAAGTAATGCCTCCTACTCCAGTTTCAATAAAACCGGTAGTTATTATTGCGAAATATACTGATCAGTGCTGGACATCTGTGACTTCTGATAATAAAATAATTTATGAAGGAACTCCACAAGCAGGTGAAACGCTTACTTGGGAAGCAGAACAAAAGATTACAATAAAAGCTGGTAATGCTGGTGGAATTGATATAATATATAATGGACAATCGTTAGGAAAGCTGGGAACAAAAGGTGAGGTACTTGTAAAAACATTCGCTGCAAGCAGATAAACGTGTTAACAACTAGACTAAAGAGAAGACTAACGTTTTTGTTTAATTTGAAAGCTTGGCATGAGCCAAGTCTTTTCTTTATTTTACGTAATGCATTATTTTTTCCGTTTTGAAAAATAATACAAGAATATTCTTTAATTAGACATTCTTCTCTAGAATGTATGATGATTGCATAGGGGAAATAATTATGAAAAATGACTTTTTACCAATTTCTAAGGAAGATATGATCAAACGTGGATGGGATCGACTAGATTTTTTATTTATTAGCGGTGATGCTTATGTAGATCATCCTAGTTTTGGACCTGCAATTCTTTGCCGTTTACTAGAAAAGTATGGATACCGGGTAGGTATTATCTCTCAACCAGACTGGCGGTCAACATTAGATTTTAAAAAAATGGGAAAACCTCGTTTAGGTGTATTAGTATCTGCTGGAAATTTAGATTCAATGTTGAATAAATTTACTGCTGCCAAAAAATTTCGCAGCTCAGATAATTATTCACCTGGTGGAAAAGCAGGCTGCCGTCCTGACAGGGCCACGATTGTTTATTGTAACCGAATTCGGGAAGTCTGGAAAGACATACCGATTATCATTGGAGGTATTGAAGCAAGTCTCAGGAGATTTGCTCATTATGATTACTGGTCAAATAGTATACGGCGCTCTATTTTAATTGACAGCAGAGCTGATATTTTAATATATGGTATGGGCGAAAGACAATTAAAAGAAATTGCTGAGCAATTACAGCAAGGATTCAAGATCTCCGATATTCGTAACGTACAGGGTACTTGTTATAAGACTGATTCTATTGAACATTTATGGAATTATATTGAAACTCCTGGCTACGATGATGTAAATACAAATAAACAAGCCTTTAGCCAGGCATTCAAAATTCAATACCAAGAGCAGGATGCTATCCGCGGTAAAACAATTGTACAAAATCATGGCGAATATTCGATTGTACAAAATGCACCTGCTTTGCCGCTAACTACAGAAGAGATGGATGAGATCTATGATCTTCCTTATCAACGCACTTATCATCCAATTTACGAAAAATCTGGTGGAGTGCCAGCAATTCAAGAAGTAAAATTTAGTTTGGTCAGCCATCGTGGCTGTTTTGGCGGATGTTCATTTTGTGCAATTGTTTCGCATCAAGGACGTATTATTCAAAGCAGGAGTCACGAATCTATTTTAAATGAAGCTAAGATAATCATTGCTATGCCTGATTTTAAAGGTTATATTCACGATATCGGCGGTCCTACCGCTAACTTTCGCATACAATCTTGCCAAAAACAATCTGAGCGCGGTACTTGTAAAGCGAAGCAATGCTTAGCTCCAACCCCTTGCAAAGAATTAATGACGAACCATACTGATTACTTAACATTATTACGCACATTACGTGCTTTACCAGGTGTAAAAAAAGTTTTTATTCGGTCTGGACTACGTTACGATTATTTAATGGCAGATCCGGATAACGAAGAATTTTTACGTGAATTATGTGAGCATCACATTAGTGGTCAACTAAAAGTAGCACCTGAGCACATTTCGCCTAAAGTAACTAATTTGATGGGAAAATCAGGAAAAGGTGTTTATCTAAAATTCATGCAAGCATATAAGCGTGTAAATGAAAGAATAGGAAAAGAGCAATACCTTGTTCCTTATTTTATGTCTAGTCATCCTGGATCTGGACTTAAAGAAGCGATTGAATTAGCAGAATTTATCCGCGATCTGAATTATCGACCAGAACAAGTACAAGATTTTATTCCCACTCCAGGCAGCTTATCTACTTGCATTTATTATACTGGTATCAACCCATTTACAAATGAAAAAGTATATGTAGCTAAAGACATACATGAAAAGAAAATGCAACGTGGATTAATGCAATATCGTGATCCTAAAAATTATTATTTAGTATACGAAGCACTAACAAAAGCGAATCGCCAGGATCTTATTGGCTATGGACCCAAGTGCCTCATTCGTCCACCACACAATGCAAATCATAAACAACATAGTAGTACTACCACAAGTAAGAATAGTAGAAGAAACGTACAGAAACAATCCACTACACAGCATAAGAATAATAGTAAGAAACATTCTAAGAGTCGCTCGTAGTTTGAATAGGGCAACTATAGTTGCTCTATTTTTCTTTTCATTCCTGCTCACATAAGTCCATTATTTTCAGATAATACTATGACAGAAAGAATATAGACGACTTATAATAGGATTAGAAGATGTTTTGTTTACACTTTATAGAAATTTGACTTGCATACCGAACCAATAAGAGGTATAGTATTATTGGTCTAATTTGTACTGGAGGTAGAATATGCGTCGTTATCTGCCAATTTTATTAATCTCCTTCTTTGTACTAGTTACTATAGTCACTGGGAGTACCTCTCTCCAGAGTTATGCTGATGAACAAAATCCTGAGAAAAATATTAAAAGTATTAATGTTTATACTACGTTGCCGATAGAGCAACTATCAATATTAGCTCAGGAATATGAGAAAACGCAAAAGGTACGTGTAAACCTTGTGCCTCTTTCTGAAGCAAATTTACTAACAAAGATTAGAGTAGAAATGGCTGCGCCTAATGCTGACATTATTATTGCCAATAGTGCATTTTTAGAACAAATCCAAAAAATGAATCTACTAAAACCATATGCCTCTGAACAAACAGATATTATACCGGAGCGATTTAAAGAAGAAAACGGTTATTGGACAGGTATCTGGTATGACCCTATGGTTTTTGCAGCGAATCGTGATTTCTTAAAAACCCTTCCTAAAGTACCTAGTAAGTGGAGTGATCTCACTCAAGATAGTAAATATCGTATTGGTATAACTGATTTTTTAGCAGCAGAAGCTTCTGCTAATTTATTTTATACTTTAGTATCTGCAACTGGAGAGTCTGAAGCATTTTCTTATCTAAAAAAGCTTCATCCCCAAATTGTTCAATATGCTAAATTTCTATCTACCCCTGTGCGCATGGCTGGAATGGGTGAAGTAGATGTTGCTATTGCAACTCAGAGCGAAACAATACGTTATATGAATGACAAATTTCCTATAACATTATTATATCCGGAAGATGGTACCTCTTTTGTATTAACTGGATCTGCATTAGTTACAGGCGCAAAAAATGAAACAGAAGCTAAGCAATTTATAGATTGGTTGCTGCAAGATGCTGCCCATAGTATTTTGTATACAAGCAGTTTTTATTTGATTCCTACAAATCCAGAAACACTCATTTATAAATATTACGATACAAAACATATTAAGCTTTTGGATAAGAAAGAAACCTTTTCAAGTGAACAAAAAAGTCAACTACTTGATAAATGGGTAACTACAGTGCGACTCGCTCCAAAATAAAATTTTATCTATAATCTAGGAGGAACATTCATGTTAAAAGCCGGGTTTATAAGCCTGGGATGTGCTAAAAATCTGGTAGATACAGAAGTTATGCTAGGACTATTAGCCACCAATGATATTAAAATAACGGATAATCCCCATGAAGCTGATATTCTTATCATCAATACATGTAGTTTTATCGATTCAGCAAAAGAAGAATCGATATCCACTATTCTTCAAATGGCTGATTATAAAAAACATGGCAATTGCAAATGTTTAATTGTAGCTGGATGCCTTGGTCAGCGCTATCAACAGGAATTGCTTGATGAATTACCAGAGGTTGATGCCATTGTTGGAACAGGAGCTTGGCATCGCATCATTGAGGCTATCAATGATACTCTTGTTGATCATAAACGTGTATTATTAGTTGGAGAAACAAATACACTTTACGACGAAACCATGCCTCGCATAAACACAACACCCTTCTATAGTGCTTATGTTAAGATTGCTGAAGGATGTAGTAACTGCTGTTCTTATTGTGTTATTCCTAAGGTAAGAGGATCTTTTCGCAGCAGATCTATGGAATCAATTGTGGCTGAAGTGAAAAACCTTGTAGCAACTGGTGTTAAAGAAGTCAATTTGATTGCACAAGATACAACTAGCTATGGGCGTGATTTATATGGCGCACCTAAATTGACTACCCTTCTAAAAGAGTTAGTTAAAATTGACGGGCTTATGTGGATACGGTTATTATATTGCTATCCTAAATATTTTACAAATGAACTAATTGACTTAATTGCTACTGAACCAAAAATCTGCAAATACATTGATTTGCCTTTACAGCATGCTAATGATGATATTTTAAAAGCAATGTTGCGTCAAGATGGCCGTAAAGATATAGAAACACTTTTAGCCACCTTACGTGCAAAGATTCCTGGTATTACGATTCGCACATCTTTTATTGTAGGTTTTCCAGGCGAAACAGAAGAGCATTTCGATGATTTGAAACGCTTCATAATGGAACAAAAATTTGATAGAGTAGGAATCTTCACTTATTCACAAGAAGAGGATACTATAGCAGCAAATCTTCCTCATCAGCTCTCGGATGAGATTAAGCAAGAACGTTATCATAGCCTTATGACATTGCAATGCCAAATATCTGAACAGCTTAATCAGGGATTAGAAGGTACAGTTTTGGATGTATTAATTGAACAAGTTAATACCAACGAGTCAGAGCTTGTTGTCTCTGGGCGCTCTTATCGTGAGGCACCTGATGTAGATGGGCAGGTTTATGTTGAGAAGGCAATGGATTGTAAACCAGGAGATGTCATTAAAACAAGAATTGTCCAAGGCTTTACCTATGATGTTGTTGCAGAAAAATTGTAAAAATACTGCTAAAGAATAATAATTTAGAAATATTTGTTTAAAATAATTACTATATACATTATTCAATGTCTAGGGAGTGAATTATATGATCGTAGAAATAGTGACTACTGGTACAGAGCTGCTTCTGGGCCAAATTATAAATACTAATTCACCTTTCTTATCAGAAAAACTGAATGAATTAGGATTTGATGTTCTATATCATACTACTGTTGGTGATAATAGAGTACGCATGACACAAGTTTTTAATAATGCTATGGAACGGTCGGATATCATAATAACGTCTGGTGGTTTAGGGCCTACTCAGGGCGACATTACAAAAGAAGTGACTGCAAACCTATTAAACCGACCTCTGTTTCTACATGAAGAGAGTGTAACTCACATGACGGATCTCCTTGCTAAACGTAACCGTTCTATGACTGAAAGTAACTTAAGACAAGCTATGATCCCTAGAGGAGCAATTGTATTAAAAAATGAAAATGGCACAGCTCCTGGGGTGATTATAGAGCATAATAATAAGATAATTATTCATTTACCTGGACCTCCTCACGAATTAAAATCGATGTTTGAGCATGAAGTAATTCCATATCTTAAAAGCCATTTTAATTCACAAGGGGCAATTGTATCTAGAGTATTACATACTTATGGAATAGGTGAATCCTCGCTGGAAGAAAAAATCAAAGGATTTATTGTATCCCAGTCTAATCCAACAATTGCCTTATTAGCAAGACAAGGCGAAATTATTGTTCGCCTTACGGCTAAAGGCGCTTGCAAGAATGAGGCCCAAACATTAATTGATACATTAGAAAAACAACTTAGGCAAAATATTGCCGATTACATTTGGGGTCTAGATAATGATACTCTCGAAGCAAATATTGGGGGAATTTTAACTAAGAAGCAGTTAACCATTGCATTAGCCGAATCATGTACAGGCGGGCTGGTTACAAGTCGCATTACCGACATTTCTGGTAGTTCAGATTACCTTATAGGTTCTATAGTTTGTTACACTAATCGTATTAAAACCGATTTTGTTGATGTAACACCGCAAATTATTACTAAACATGGTGCAGTAAGTCAAGAGACAGCATGTCTTATGGCTACTGGTATTCGTAAAAAATTTGCTGCTAGTATTGGATTAGGAATTACCGGCATAGCTGGCCCAACTGGTGCTACTCCAACAAAACCTGTTGGTACGGTATTCATTGCAATTGATGGTCCTGCTGGTATACAATGCCAACATCATACATTTAATGGTCAGCGTACTGACATTAAATATCGTGTATCACAAACCGCTTTACATATGCTAAGACAGTATACATTATCGTTATAATATAAATTTAATAAACACTAGGAGGCTATACATTGAACGATACTCAATTATTTGGTACTATTCCATTAAGCAAAAAACTACTTTCAGCAATTGCTGAAATGGGTTTTGAAGAACCCTCACCGATTCAAAACCAAACCATTCCTCTTGTACTTGAAGGTCATGACGTTATTGGGCAGGCACAAACAGGTACAGGTAAAACCGCTGCCTTTGGTATACCTGCAATAGAAAAAATTGCTGATAGTCGTCAAATACAAGTATTGGTACTTACTCCAACTCGGGAACTTGCAATTCAAGTCTCAGAAGAGTTAGCAAAGATAGGTAAGTTCAAAAGAATAAAAACCTTACCGATTTATGGTGGGCAACCAATTGACCGACAAATTAAGGCTCTACGTATGGGTGTACATGTTGTAATTGGTACTCCTGGTAGACTTTTAGATCACATTCGCAGGAAAACAATTAAACTTGACGCTGTAAAAACACTTATTCTTGACGAAGCTGATGAAATGCTTGATATGGGCTTTGTTGAAGATATTGAAACTATTATGCAAGAAGTTCCTGCCGAAGGAAGACAGACACTCTTATTTTCTGCTACTATGCCAGGACCAATTGCTACTTTAGCAAGAAAATATATGAATCATCCAAAAACAATTTCTATCAATAGAGAGCAGCTTACAGTACCTCTTATTGATCAAATTTATTATGAGACACGAGAAAAATTAGAAGCATTATGTCGCGTTTTAGATGTAGAGACAACAGGTAAGTCGATTATCTTTTGCCGTACTAAAAGAGGCGTAGATGACTTGGTTGTATCGTTACAAGGACGCGGTTATATGGCAGATGGATTACATGGTGATCTAAGCCAAGCACAACGTGATAGAGTCATGAAAAAATTTCGTGATGGAAAACTTGAATTATTGATAGCCACAGATGTTGCTGCTCGTGGTATAGATATTGATGATATCACACATGTTTTCAATTACGATATCCCTCAAGATAATGAGGCCTATGTACATCGTATTGGACGTACAGGACGTGCTGGCAAAAAAGGCGTGGCAATCACCTTTATTAATCCTCGGGAATATCGCCAACTTAAACTGATTGAGAAGTTAACAAAATCACGTATTGTACGCAAGCAGCTACCATCAGCAGCTGACATTTTAGATCGTCAACGAGAAATTATTAAGAATCGTTTAGTGCAAACAATCGAACAGGGTAAGTTTGAGGTCTATCAGGACATTATTGTGGATTTAGCCGCTGATTATGATCCAATAGAGATTGCTGCCGCTGCTTTAAAACTTGCGCAAGAAGGATTTAAAGAAAAGTTTACTGTTGAAGAAGAAAAACCTGACTTTGCTAATACTGGTGCTGAAGCAGGTATGGTACGTTTGTTTATTAATGCTGGTAGGGCACAGAAAATCCGCCCTGAGGATATTGTACGCACGATAGCAGAGGGAGCCGATATCTCTGGAAATACAATCGGTGTAATCAATATCTATGAAAAATTTACTTTTGTAGAAGTACCAATGGATGTAGCAGAGCGTGTTATCGCTGTACTACATAAAAGTTCAATTAAAGGGTATAAGATTAATGTTGAGCCTGCTAAAAGCAGATAGTCAAGCTACATTTATTCATAAAATCTAATGTTAAGACGCATAAAAGAGGACTACATGGTCCTCTTT
>CAMKSY010000182.1 GCA_946415545.1 uncultured Pelosinus sp.
GGAGAACAAGTTTGCTTGTGTTGACGGTCCCGAATTTGATGCCCACAAAGTTGACTTTGAAAGTTTAATGGCTCGGCAGCGTATGTACAAACCTCATGAAAAACAGCACAGTGAACATATTTCAGGTAAAAGAGAGGAGGGCTGTAAATGTCACTCTCACTAAATAAAAATCCAATGCCAGAACAAGAGCCTAAAGTACGGGCAAAGAATTTTTCAGAGGTAAGCCTTGGTTATACGGAAGAACTGGCAAAAGCAGAAGCGGCACGCTGCCTGCAATGTAAAACAGCACCTTGTCGTAAGGGCTGCCCTGTACAGGTTGATATTCCTGCTTTTATTAAAGAGGTAAAAGAAGGAAATATGGACGCAGCCATTACAAAAATAAAAGAAGTGAATAGCCTTCCGGCAGTTTGTGGCAGGGTATGTCCCCAAGAAGAGCAATGTGAAAAATACTGTGTACTGGCAAAAAGAGGGGAAGCAGTAGCAATTGGGCGTCTAGAACGCTATGTGGCAGATACTGCACGGAATAAAGGGGAAGATATCATTGCGATTGATTATGCCCCTGATGCACAGAAAGTAGCTGTCATCGGCTCTGGGCCGGCAGGACTGGCAGTTGCAGGCGATTTAGCGAAAAAGGGGTACAAAGTTACGATTTTTGAAGCCTTGCATTTGCCGGGTGGTGTTTTAATGTATGGTATTCCCGAATTTCGTTTGCCAAAAGATGAAGTGGTTCAGGTAGAGATTAACAATTTACGCAAGCTTGGTGTGGAAATTGTTGTAAACGCTGTAATTGGCAGCACCTTTACCGTTGATGAACTTATGGAAGAAGAAGGTTTTGATGCTGTCTTTATTGGTACGGGAGCAGGACTTCCTTACTTCATGGGAGTACCAGGAGAAAATCTGAATGGTGTTTATTCTGCTAATGAATTTTTGACTCGCTGCAATTTGATGAAAGCCTATCGTTTCCCAGAATGCGGCACACCCATTCATGTAGGAAAAAAAGTAGCGGTTGTCGGTGGTGGCAATGTTGCCATGGATGGAGCTAGGACTGCTCTGCGTTTAGGTGCAGAACGTTCTTATATTGTATATCGTCGTTCAGAAGCAGAGTTGCCAGCCAGATTAGAAGAGATTCATCATGCAAAAGAAGAAGGCATTGATTTTCAGTTTCTCACAGCCCCTACTGCTGTAATCGGCAATAAGGATGGATGGGTCACAGGTCTTCAATGCGTACGAATGGAGCTGGGGGAGCCGGATGCCTCTGGACGCCGTCGTCCCATTGAAATTCCAAATTCTGAATTTGTATTAGAAGTAGACACTGTCATTATCGCTATTGGTCAAGGTCCTAATCCTTTAGTGCAATCTACTACCAAAGGGTTAGAGACGAATAAAAAAGGTAACATTGCTGCTCACGAAGAAACAGGAGTTACTAGTAAACCAGGTGTATTTGCTGGCGGTGATATTGTAACTGGCGCAGCCACGGTTATACTAGCCATGGGAGCAGGGAAAAAGGCTGCAGCAGCTATTGACAATTATTTGCAAGAAAAGAAAGCAAAATAATAAATAGATCCCTTATCGTCCTATGCTATCATAAAAAAAGCCTTCGCATATATGCGAAGGCTTTCCTTTTTGGACAGATACATTTTGCCGCTGGTCATTTAAAGAGTGTTTCAATTTTAGTGCATTAATGAGCGTATGGCTTTTTGCTTAGTATATTGTTAACGTCTTCGCCTTCTAATTGTTCAAATAATAGTTGACAATTAGGGCAATATAATATATCATATAAATATTCCTGAAAATAATATGACTCACTAGCTCAACTGGCAGAGCAACTGACTCTTAATCAGTAGGTTCGGGGTTCGATTCCCCGGTGTGTCACCAGTAAATTCAAAGGTTTGCAGATATGCAAACCTTTTTTATATTTACGGAGTCCTTTTTGAGTTAGATTTAACAGATACAAGCTACAAATAACTGTATTTCAATAGAAATACAGTTATTTGTAACTTGTATCCCAGAAGTAGGTTCTCTAAAAAAGCTTTATGTCTTAGGCAGTTGCCCTCGACATTTTATCAGGGGCAGTTTATTTATATACTAGAGGAGAATATTAGGCGTTGTTGAATACAAAAAAGGAAAGAGCACTTTTTTACGAAATATGAACTTTAAGAGAGAGTTATGTGAAAGCACAAATGAGAGAATGTCTTTTCCTTTATATTTTTTTTATTTAAGAAGGCATATCTTTGATAGGATCACATTGACGGATATGAAAAAAGGTAAAGCACTTACAGATTTTACTTGCAAATAGGATAAAATTGATCATCAGTATAGGCTTTCAGTTTGTGTAAATCATGATAATAAGAATCACTTTGTAAGATTACCTTTTCTAGTTTTTTCAATAAGAAATACAATCATTTAAAGATTTCGTTAGCGTAGATAAAGAACTAATAATTCAATCAAATGTTGAAAGGGAGAACAATAATGAGTAATAACGAATTACGTCAATTGCAAAGAAGAGTCCATGATGTCAATTTAGAGCTGTTAAAATTAATTAATGAAAGAGGTAAATTGATTCAAGATATAGCGCAAGTCAAGGAGGATATAGACATTCACCATTATGATCTGGTCAGTGATAGAACAATGCTGGATAATATTCATGAAAATAATAATGGACCTTTCGAGAAATCAACCATTGAGAATATATTTAAGGAAATTTTTAAGGCTGGATTAGAGCTTAATCAGAATGATCATCGCAAGGCACTGCTCGTCTCACGTAAGTGCAAACCAGAGAACACCATCATAACCATTAGGGGAGAACAAATCGGTGATAATAAACCGCATTTCATATTTGGGCCTTGCGCTGTAGAATCCTATGAGCAAGTAGCTGCAGTAGCAAACGTAATGAAGCAAAAGGGGCTGAAACTTCTAAGAGGAGGAGCTTATAAACCTCGGACTTCTCCCTATGATTTCCAAGGTCTTGGGATTGAGGGGCTAAAAATTTTGAAACGCATTTCTGTTGAGTATGATATAGCAGTAATTAGTGAAATAGTCAATGCTGCTGATCTCAATATGGCTGCAAACTACCTTGATGTTATTCAAATTGGATCTAGAAATATGCAGAATTTTGAATTATTAAAGGCTGCTGGAGGAATAAAGAAGCCCGTACTGCTAAAAAGGGGTTTAGCGGCTACGATTGAAGAGTTTATTAACGCGGCAGAGTATATTATGTCACAGGGAAATGACCAAATTATTCTTTGTGAACGAGGGATTAGGACCTATGAAACTGCAACTAGAAATACATTGGATATATCAGCTGTTCCACTATTAAAGCAAGAAACTCACTTGCCGGTCTTTGTGGATGTAAGTCATTCCACAGGGCGAAAGGACTTATTATTGCCTGCTGCTAAAGCTGCAATGGCAATTGGAGCAGATGGAGTAATGGCAGAAGTACATCCAGATCCAGTTGTAGCACTGTCAGATTCCACACAGCAAATGGATTTAAAACAGTTTGATCAATTTTTTAATGATTTGCTATCTTCAAAATTTATCAGAGGTTAATATAAAAATCAAATGGTTGTCCGTCTTCACAGAGTTTGTTAGAAGTCCGCGAATTCGCCTGTCGAAAGGTAAATTCACGGACTTCTTAGCGTTTTATTGACTAGTTGATTGGTAGCGTATACTTAATTTTTGGGGAGATTTATAGATGGCTGTATCACGCAGCCAAGTACGCTGAAGGGAATTGATTCCCTTGGAAGCATGGATAAAAGCTTCAAGAGGAGTTAAGTTGTATGTTCCTGTGGAAAAGATAGCAGTATCAACGACAGAGCCTGTAGCGACATCATAGAGAGTCTGACTTATTGTTATGTAATAGGCATTTCTTTCTTCCTTTACGCGCATGGCGTTTACTTCAGAGAGTATCGCCCATTGACAACCAGAGGCAGTGGCCGTTTCTTGCCATGAGGTAGATGAAGGTTTATTCGATAATACATAGTCTGGTATTGCCTGTTGATATTCATCATATAACGCCTCGTTCATATACCAGAAGTCTGCTGCCAAACTTGCTGGAAGATTATTTTGGAGTGGGGCAATGTAGATGCGCCCGTGATTTGTTCCCTTGGCGGCAGCCGGCGGAGAAGGTAGCTGGATTCCGGCTGTTATGGCTCGACGGCGTTTATCATAATAATTCTTTAATGCAGAGTCTAAGTAACCAATCAATAGATGGGGATCATGAACGGTAGCAGGCGCAGTCCATCTGATTTCCTGGCCAAACTGCTTGTATCCGCCAACTAAGGTTTGCAGGATACCGGTAACTGGATCACCGGAATTGACTACTCGTGTCAGAGATAGAAGTGGCTGGAACTTAGCAGCAAACGCAGCGTTACCAACTGCAGGGGCACCAAAGGTGATGACTCTGATTTGCTCAGGGCGGATTCCCATACTGATCAACCTTGCTCCGATTAAGGTTGCGGCTGCCCCTCCCAAACTATGACCCGTAAGGTAAATCTTGCTTTTAGTGTCAGACAAAAGCAAATCTGGTAGAGAAAATGGAGTTTGATGGGCTCGCAAAGTTGCAGAGGGACCAGCTTGCACAAACTCGTAAAAACCTCGATGGACTTTTGGTTCACTATTGGGAATATTTTGTTTTGCGGCATTGTCTGAGAATTCTTCGTCACTGCGGCCTGCAAAATATACTTTATCAAATTTTAGGTTAGCCTTAATATCTCCATTGCTTTCTGTCCCAACAATTGCCAGAACATACAACGGAACATTTGTATTCAGATTTTTTTTTGCCACAAGGAAGCGGATTCCAGCGTGACCTTGGGGTTGAATATAATGATCAATTTGCCATCCATCCTGTTCTAGATATTGGGTGGCTAATTCACCAACACGGCCGCTGTAAGCTGCTGTACTGGCCCCTGCTGCAATATATAATAAGTAGGCTTCATCATATTCTTCTTTTAGCTCTGCATTGGAAACAACCGGACTCCATAATAATATAAGGCTGAGTAGAGAAAGGATTATTTTTTTCATACAAAAACCTCCATCAGTCCATAAGTTTATTAATGTACTTTTCTAAGAATAACACGTTTGGTAGCTAATGTCGCAGATTTGAGTTAACTTGGCTTGAAATAACGTACTAGAGAGAATTAAAGTCTGCCTGACCGGATAATAGCATAAAGCAGCCAAATAAACATTAGCATTGCAATGGTGAAGCCAATTTCAATAATGGGTATTTTCCATAACAAGGAAGAGTGCCCTGCAATACTTAAGCTGACAATAATGCTTGCCATAATGATGCTAAATGCTAGCAAGATAATGCTAAAAGATAGCCGATTGCTAATACGGTCTTGAGTTTTTAAGATCAGTTCCATCTCTGGGATTGCAACCTCTAAACATAGTCTTCCGCGTTTGACAACAGAAGTTAGTTCTTTAAAATGGTGGGGAAGACTAAGGAAAATCTCACTTACGTTACTAAAACTTTGCCACAGGGCTTTTGTTAGATTTTTTGGATGAAGGCGCTCCATTAATAATTTTTGCCCGAATGGTTCAGCAATATCGAGAATGCTCAAGCCTGGATCAAGTCGTTCAACAATTCCTTCCATAGTAAGTAATGCCTTTCCAACTAATACCAGATCCGCAGGGATCTTAATTTTGTGCTTTAGAGCGACTGTGAAGATATTGCTCACAGCGTCTCCAAGACTGACTTTACTTAGCGGAACTCCATAGTATTTTTCATTCAAGACTTCGATATCTTCCCTAAGTTGGACTTTATTGACATGATCGGGTACAATTCCCATACGGAAAATGGTTCTTGTTAACTCTTCTACATCTTGACGCATCAAGCCAATGACTAAGGAAGATAAATTATATTTCATTTCGGAGTTGAGACGGCCAACCATTCCAAAATCCAAGAAGGTAATGACTTCTCCGGGCAATACCACCACATTCCCAGGATGGGGATCTCCATGAAAGAATCCCTCCATAAAGATTTGATGAAAGATTCCTTTGGCGAAGCGTTCTGCTAAAAGAGAAAGGTTATAGCCTTTCTCTTTTAACTCTTCTTTCTTACTGATCTTAATTCCTTCGACATATTCTGCTGTCAGCACCTTTTGGGTTGAGTAGTCCCAATAGATTTTAGGGACATAGATCAAAGGATTATTAATAAATTGTTTTGAAATTTTTTCTGCATTGCGGGCTTCACTCGTGTAGTCTAGCTCACTGCGAAGGGATTTTGAGAACTCATCAATCATATCCATGAGCTGATACGATTTTGCCCAATGAAAACGACGTTCTGCCAAGTTAGATAGCTCATAAAGAATCTCCAAATCTGTTTGGATATCTATGGCAATACTAGGACGCTGAATTTTTACGGCAACTGTCCGTCCTGTTTTTAATATTGCCTTATGGACTTGTCCGATAGAGGCTGCCGCTATCGGCTCTGGTTCAAAATGCTGAAAAATTGTTTCCAGAGTTCCTTCCAGCTCTTCTTGAAGTACAGAACGTACCTCAGTGAAGGAAAAAGCAGGAACTGCATCCTGGAGCTTTTCCAATTCGTCAATAATTTCTGGGGGGAGAAGGTCCGGTCGTGTACTGGCAATCTGGCCGAGTTTGATGTAGGTTGGACCTAATTGTTCAAGAACCAGTCGAATTCGTTCAGCTACGCCCCCAGTATTTTGCTTTGCGAATACTGGGCGAACACGCTGGTAATAGGGAATCTTCTGCATTAATCCTGTTTCTTCGACAATATAGTCGAACCCTTGGCTTAGCAGTGCAGTAGCAATTTCACGATACCGATTGATATGGCGTACTCTCTTTGCAAACATGAATACCTCCCGAATCAAGCACAAAACCTTTTGTCAATGCTGCCCTACATTTGTATTCGTATTTTATAAATATCCCCTCTTATGAGACTGCATATACTTTTTCTTAGCAGGTTTATAATGATTCTAGTATAGAAATCTACTGCGGCAGGCATAGTAAAGCTAAAAAACTCTATATTTTTTCAAGTTTAAATACGAATACCACTTTTAAAGGACGTGAGCTTGTTGAAAAAAGTCGGTTTAGCATTGTGCGGTGGTGCAGTAAGAGCGTTAGCTCATATTGGTGTGTTAAAGGTATTCGAGCGAGAGAAGATTGAAATACATTCCATTTGCGGAACAAGCATGGGGGCTATTATTGGCGGTCTGTACGCTTGTGGAATTAAACCTAAGGAAATGGAAGATAGTATTAATGAAATATCCATTTTGCGAAATGTGAATTTAGGGATTGGTCAAACGGGATTGTTAGGAGATAAAGTATATGGCTATCTATTGCAAATGTTAGAAAAAAAAGCCTGTATACAAGAAATTGAAAAATTACAAATTCCTTTCAAAGCTGTCTCTGTTGATTTGATCAGCGGTGAGCAAGTAATTCATGACCAGGGATCACTGTTGCTGGCTTTAAAGGCAAGCTCTGCTATACCTGGAATCCTGCCGCCAGTAAGGTGGGAAGGCCGCTTTCTAGTTGATGGCGGTATATTAAACAATATGCCAGTTGATCTTCTTGACTGTCCTATAGTTGATGTCAGGATTGCAGTTGATGTCAATCAGGTGACTATGGAAAAAGAACCGAAAAATGTTCCTGAACTCTTTTTTCGCGCATACAATGTCATGGTGAATGCCTTGCGAACAGCTACGCTGCCTTACGCAGATATCATTATCCAGCCAGACGTACATGATATTTTTGCACTGGATATACGTAAAATGAAAGCAGCCATTCATGCGGGAGAGCGAGTTGCCGAAATACAGCTAAAAAATATCATGAATCTGATCTCATAAATAGCTGTTCTCTTCAGGAGATGAGGGTTTTATAAGTAAATAATAGATAATTAAATTAAACATATCATAATATATATATGGAATTTGTTTTTTTAAAGGTATACACTAAGATTATGACGTGCAACCTGGGATGGCTTCAATAGTGCAGTTACCTCGCTACAATTCATCAAAGTGGCTCTTAGATCAGAGCGTCTTAGGATTCGCCTAAGGTGCTGCTGGTTATTTTTATCTCCTCCCAAACTTATGACTGACTAGTCATAAGTTTGTCATATTTATCATTTATAATGTAATAAAAGCAAATCGTCATGGAAATCTCAGTATTATTTTTTAGATCATTTCAAAATTACATTGCAATAATTGTGACCTGATATATGAGTGAACAATTAACTGCTTTTTATTTATATAGGGGGTATACAAATGCTGTTAGATATAGTATATGGGTCATTTTGTATCGGTGCTATCACGTTAGGTACTGTCTTTTGTATGTACTATAAGCTGCCATAGCAATATATACCTATGGTAATCGATTTATATTAATGAGGTAGGTGAGTTTATTGAATAACAGTGAATGGAAAGGTAATCCGATTGTACTCTTTACTGGAGTTTTAGTAATATATACGCTGGGCAATTCAATTCTTTCTTTATTAAATTTTTAACGCTGCTTTACGAATAGAGTGAATTTATTTAGTAGTTATTTTTGGTAATCTGAATATGAATCATGTAGTCGCTCTTTGAGG
>CAMKSY010000183.1 GCA_946415545.1 uncultured Pelosinus sp.
ACATAAGTTACTGGCAGCTTCATTAAGGCCGCCAAGCGAATTGCTGGTCGCAAATAGTCCGAAAAAATAAAGAACGTCGCACCATATACTTTTAAGCCACCATGTAAGGCCATTCCGTTTAAAGCAGCTCCCATGGCGAACTCACGCACACCAAACCAAATATTACGTCCACTGTAATCCGTAGAAGAAAAAGGATTTGCATCTTTTATTGTTGTTTTATTAGAGCTGGCTAAATCAGCTGATCCACCAAAGAGTGCTGGTACTGTTTTAGCAAGTGCATTTATCACTTCACCAGAGGAAGAACGGGAAGCGATTTTTTTTCCGTCTTCATATCTTGGCACATTGCTATCCCAATGATCTGGCAACAGTCCATTGATAGCATCCTCAAGATCTTTTGCCAGCTTTGGATACTTAATGCGATATTGCTCCAATTGGGAATTCCATTCTGTTTCCAAATGATTTCCCTGCTTAATGACCTGCTCGGAAAAATGCGCATATACTTCATCAGGAACATGGAAATCATTTTCATAAGACCATCTATAAGCTGCTTTGGTTAACCGTACTTCTTCTTTCCCTAAGGGTGCTCCATGGGAAGCAGAAGAATCCGCCTTATTAGGTGATCCAAAGCCAATCGTTGTTTTAACTTCTATTAGTGTAGGCCGAAGGATATCTGCTTTTGCCTTGATTAACGCTTTATCAATTTCAGCCAAATCATTGCCATCTTCTACATTAAGCACTTGCCAGCCATAAGCTTTAAAGCGCTTTTGTACATCTTCAGAAAAAGACAAATTTAGTTTTCCGTCTAATGAAATATTATTGGAATCATATAAAACAATAAGACGTCCTAATTTAAGATGACCTGCAAGAGAAGCCGCTTCCGCTGAAACACCTTCCATTAGATCGCCGTCACTGCAAATACTATAGGTGCAATGGTCAATTATCTTGTATTCATCTTTATTATATTGAGCAGCTAGATGTCGTTCAGCCATCGCCATTCCAACTGCCATGGCAATTCCCTGCCCTAACGGTCCTGTAGTAGCATCTACCCCTGGTGTATGCCCATATTCAGGATGTCCAGGTGTCCTGCTTTGCCATTGACGAAAACTTTTTAAATCTTCGATTGTAAGATCATAGCCCGATAAATGCAATAAGCTATACAGCAAGATTGAACCATGTCCCGCTGACAGCACAAAACGATCCCTGTTAAACCATGTTGGGTTTTTTGGATTGTGGCGCATATGCTTTGTCCAAAGCTGATAGGCCATAGAAGCTGCTCCCATAGGCATTCCTGGATGTCCAGAGTTGGCTTTTTCTACAGCATCAATCGACAAGTTGCGAATTGTATTAATTGCTAATTGATCTATTTTTTTAGATTTCATAGGTACTCCCTCTCTTCTCATCGAAATTAAGTAAGAATACAGAAAATTCCTTTAAAGCTGCTGCTTAAAAGCAACAACTTCAAAGGAATTCTTACATTTATATCTTAGGCTTTATATAGGCAGGAACAGAATACGCATACAATTCTTTTTCTATATTTACATGTCCTGGAACATACATAAATACAGAATCAGCAATTCGCTGTACATTACCAGATATTACATAGCATACTCCGTTCATGAAATCTTTAATAGCATGCTGCATATCCAGCTCTACACCTGAAAAATTAATTACTACTGCCACATTTTCCTTCAGATGATTCGCATATATGCACACATCATCATATTTTGCTGGCGAAGCCACTACTACTTTTAAAAACATCGATTCACTGGTATGAACCTGTAAATTCATCGACTTACGAGCACGAGCTGTATCCATTTCTGATACAACACTCCCTCCAGCAGCCACTTCCTCCAGTGGCATCAAATAATTTGTCAGCTTATCGATTAAACTAAGCCCCATTATTCTTGCCCTCCAGACATTTTTCAAATATTTTAACTAATATTTCCATTATAATTTAGTATTTCGACATGTTATTAATAAATCCCTGCATATCAATCCTATTTTTATATTTTTTTATAAAATCCTGCGTAAAAATAAAAAAAGACGCCCCAGAAAGGGGCGTCTCAGCTTATATCTTAACCGTTTTTACGTTCTCTGCCACGTAATGTACGGCTTAGAATTGCTTTACGCAGACGAATGCTCTTAGGAGTCACCTCTACCAATTCATCTTTATTAATATATTCTAATGCCTGTTCTAAACTTAATATTCGAGGTGCAGTTAAACGCAGGGCTTCATCAGAAGCACTTGTACGCATATTCGTAACATTTTTCTTTTTGCATGGATTAACATCCATATCCATTTCTCTAGTGTTTTCACCAATGATACTACCTTCATAAACTGTTTGTCCTGGAACAATGAATAAGGTTCCTCTGTCTTGTAAGCCAAAGATACCATAGCCAGTTGTTTCACCTGCTTCAAAGGCAACTAAAGCACCACGGCTGCGTCCTGGTATATCGCCTTTATACGGGGCATAGCCATGAAATAAGTGATGCATAATGCCATTACCCTTGGTACTGGTTAGGAATTCAGAGCGAAAGCCGATTAATCCACGAGCAGGAATCACAAATTCCATGCGAAGATAACCAGCGATTTCCGTCATATTCACCAAGTCAGCCTTACGAGTACCCAATTTTTCCATAACAGCGCCCATAAATTCTTGGGGAACATCAATTGTTAAAGCCTCCATGGGCTCGCACCGCTGTCCATTAATAGTTTTGTAAATAACTTCGGGTTTACCAACCTGAAATTCAAAACCTTCACGGCGCATAGTTTCAATTAAAATTGACAGATGCAATTCACCACGACCAGATACTTCAAATGTATCCGCACTTTCGGTTTCCCGAACTTTTAAGCTTACATTGGTTTCTACTTCGCGAAACAATCGGTCACGCAAATGTCTCGTAGTAATGAATTGACCTTCACGTCCAGCAAGAGGGCTATTGTTAACACTAAAGGTCATAGCCAAAGTTGGTTCATCAATATCAATCGTTGGCAATGCTTCTGGATTCTCCGTATCGGCAATGGTCTCACCAATATTTACATCATCCAGTCCAGTAATCGCAACGATATCTCCTAATGCTACTTCTTGGACTTCAGTACGTTTTAACCCCTGATAGGTATATAAACGGCCCAGTTTCGCTTTCTTCTGAATTTCACCATTTAAAACTAAAACCTGTTGTCCATTTGTAGCCTTACCACGAATAACACGTCCGATAGCAATGCGCCCTACATAATCATCATAGTCCAGAGTGGTAACCATGATTTGCAGTGGTCCATCAATTTCTCCTTGAGGAGCAGGAATTTCTGCTACCAATAAATCGAATAAAGGCTGAAGATTATCACTGTCATCTTCCATATTCAATTTAGCAATACCTGCTCTGGCTGCCGCATAAACAATTTTAAATTCTAATTGTTCATCCGTAGCATCAAGTTCCATAAATAATTCAAACACTTCATCAGCAACGTCCTTTACACGTTGATCTGGACGGTCAATTTTGTTAATAACAACAATCGGTTTTAATTTTTGCTCTAAGGCCTTTTTCAAAACATATTTAGTCTGGGGCATAGGACCTTCAAAAGAGTCTACTAGTAATAGAACGCCGTCGACCATATTGAGTACTCGCTCTACCTCACCGCCAAAGTCCGCATGTCCTGGAGTATCCACGATATTAATTTTTACTCCATCATGCATAATAGCAGTATTTTTTGACAGAATGGTAATACCCCGCTCACGTTCAAGATCATTAGAATCCATGACCCGTTCAGCCACAGTTTCATTAGCACGGAATACTCCGCTTTGTCTTAGCATTGCGTCTACCAAAGTGGTTTTACCATGGTCAACGTGCGCAATAATGGCAACGTTGCGTAAATCAGTACGTTTCATAAATTAAGCCCTCCTACAAAGTCAACAAAGAAAGGATGCGTTTTTACTGCACCCTTTTATTTTCGCATACAAACCACTATATTATACTGTCGTCTTGCTGTCAATTGTAAATATTAAAAATTACCAATATATTTTAGTTTATAGGATATTTTTTTCTATACACCTTTTTTTAGTTTATTAATGTAGATTTGCATTTTATCTAAGCTGCGCATAATATCTCCCATTTTATTATTATCAGCACTGCCTAATTGTTCAAGATGTCTACGGTATTCGCTGTACTCTTTGTCCAATAGTTCTAAATGCTCTTGCAGCTGTCTTATCGCTGGGTCTGTCACCACTGCCTGCTCAATATTCCACTCTAATCCATTCAAAAGGGCAGTATCACCGAAGCTTGGAATATATGTGGAAATATCTAACTTTTCTTTAATTAGCTGCGCAAAGGGCTCTGATGCTTCCACTTCTCCATGTACTAAAAAAATATTGACAGGTTTTCTTTTATAATAGGTTAACCATGATAGCAGCTGTTCTTGATCAGCATGTGCAGAAAAACCGTCCAAGCTGTAAATGGTCGCTCTCACACTAATTTCTTCTCCCATGATTTTTACCTTGTTTATACCTTCTATCAAACGTCGTCCTAAGCTGCCTTGCGCCTGGTAACCGACAAACAATATACTTGATTCCGGTCTCCATAAATTATGTTTTAGATGATGAAGAATCCGACCCGCATCAGCCATTCCGCTGGCAGAAATAATAATCACAGGTTCATTTAAGCTATTGAGTGCTTTCGATTCATCAGCAGTTCTCGTAAAACGCAGCTGAGGCATTTGCAGGGGATTATCTTTAGTGTTAATTAGCATTTCTTTTGCTTCTGAATCAAAGTCCTGTGTATTGCGCCTGAAAATATCGGTAGCAGATATAGCAAGTGGGCTATCAATAATCACTGGTATATTGGGAATTTTTCCTGTCCTCAAAAGATTATGCAAATAATACAGCATGGTTTGTGTACGACCTACAGCAAATGAAGGAATAATGATGTTTCCTCCGCGAGCTACACTGTCGTTAATAATCGTTGCTAACTGCTCTTCTTTGTCATACTCTTCATGCAAACGATTACCATAGGTAGATTCTACAATCACATAATCAGCTTCTTCAATAAAGGTAGGATCTTTTATGATCGGCTGATTCGGTTGTCCTAAATCACCGGAGAATACCAATTTAGTTGTTTTCCCGTCTTCATTTACCATGATCTCCAACATAGCAGAGCCTAAGATATGTCCTGCATCCCGAAAACGTACCATAACATTTGGTGATAAGACCACGTCTTTGTCATAATCAACTGGTGAAAAATGCTCTAGACTAGCATAGGCGTCCTCTATTGTATATAAGGGTTCTACAGGCTTCCGACCTGCACGCTTCCCTTTCCGATTAGCAATTTCAGCATCAAAGCCTTGAATATGAGCACTATCAGGCAGCATAATCCCACAAAGCTCATGTGTTACTCTAGTAGCATAAATTGGACCCTTAAAGCCAGATTTGCATAATTTAGGCAAGAGCCCACTATGGTCAATATGTGCATGAGTTAGCAGCACGCAATCAATCCCTGTTGGATCATATAGAAAATCACGACGATTGAAGGCTGTAATCGTTTTTGAACCTTGGAACATTCCACAATCAATTAAAATCTTTTGTGTACCCACTTCTAATAAATAAGACGAGCCAGTTACGATTTTTGCTGCACCTAAGAATGTTAAATTCATATGACTCTCTCCCCTCATTGCTTACTATCTGTATATTTCGACAATTAATATAAAAATCCTTTCTTCTTATAACGTAGAAAAAGACTTAGACCAAGCCAAGTCTTTTCTACGTGCTATTCTTCGCCGATGACCCGTACTTCTGGATGCAGCATGATACCTGAATCCTCATATACACGACGTTGTACTTCTTCAATCAGTAGTAATACATCTTCTGCTGTTGCCCCGCCAGCATTAATCACAAAGCCGGCATGCTTCATCGAAACCTGAGCTCCTCCTACCTGGAGCCCCTTTAGACCAGCTTTTTCAATAAGAGTTCCTGCAAAATTTCCAGGCGGACGTTTAAAGGTACTGCCAGCACTAGGCATCTCTAAAGGCTGCTTACTTTCCCGCCTGAATGTATATTCATCCATTTTCTGTGAAATAGCTGGCTTCTCATGTTTTTGCAGTGTCAATTCTACCTCGCAAACAATGCATTCATTGTCCTGGAAAATACTATGACGGTAACCAAACTGAATTTCTGCAGGTAAAAAACGTTGGATATTACCATTTCGGCAAACACCAGATACTGCTGTAACTACTTGACACATTTCACCGGAGTAAGCACCGGCATTCATAAATACAGCACCACCAATGCTGCCGGGAATACCAATCGCAAACTCCATTCCACTTAATCCATGGCTAGCAGCATAACAAGAGACATCTGACAGCATCGCTCCTGCACCAGCAGTAACTAAAGCACCAGTGTGCAGAACATATGACATTTCACTGCCAAATTTTAAGACTAAACCTTTAATGCCTTTATCACGTACTAAAATATTTGAACCATTACCGAGTACGGTAACTGGTATGTTGTACTGTTTAGCAATAATCATAATGGCGGATATTTCATCCATTGAGGCAGGAAAGACTAAATAATCGGCGGGACCGCCAATTTTAAAAGTCGTATGTTTGGACAAGGGTTCATTAATCAAAAGACGGCACTCAGGAATCACTTGCTTTAACTTTAGTAAAAGTTCATCAGACAGATTATTTCTTTTCAAAGAAATCCATTCCTTCAGCTACAGAATCACCCAAAATTTTATAAATATCTGCTACTAGACGTTGAAACTTCATATATGATTGCATAAATGCAGAAGCTTTACTATTTCCAACGATCAGTTGATACATTTGCTGTATTTGCTCTGTCTTTGCTTTATCTTCGCCCTTGCCGCCCATCATATCGTATTCTAATTCCATCTGCTTAGCAATAAAATCTTTTACCATTTTCTTCGCTTGTTCATCTGTATCAATGACCTTCTTAACTTCCATAAATTCTCTATATTCTGGAGATTCTTTAATTGCTCGCACTAAGTCATGGGTTTTATCGTAAATATTCATATTACCCTCCTCGTTTACTATCTACTAAACATACCCAATATATTATACAATATTCTATCCATAATCGTATAGATCTGAATTTAATGCTCATCTTGCCTCTATTAAGGATACATAAAGATCTTGCATCGCTTTGGCATCTGCTGCCTGTGTACCAGCGGACTCGCAAATCACCCGAGGTGTAAAACCACGTCTAGCACAAACAGCAACAAAAGGCTCATAAGGAGGACCATATTCATCTGCAAAAGTCCAATGACGTTTTTCGCCCCCTTTTGTAAACTCGATAGGACTGAAGTGAATATGCAGATTTTTTGCTACTTCCTTTCCTAAGATCTCCCCTACCTTATCAAAGACAGCTTCAAATTCCTCTTCTGTTGTATATTTTCCGCCTGTTATCGCATGTAAATGGCCAAAGTCTACGGTAGGTATCAGCCATTTCGATAAAGTACATATAGTAATAACCTCATCTAATGAACCTAATTGATTTTGTTTTCCCATGGTTTCTGGACAAAGATAGATACCAGTTAATCCTCGCTTATCTATTAATTCTAATACGGCTAAAAGAGCATGTTTACCATTTTCCATTGCTACTTTTCGATCTTGCTTACCCACCCCTCCCATATGAAAGACAATGCGGTCAGCTCCCATCCAGTGAGCAACTTCTAAGGATTTTAAGAAATGATTTTGTGTATTTCCAATAATTTTTACATCATCTGTAGATAAGCTAATATAATAGGGAGCATGTATACTTAATTTCACTCCATGCTTTGCCGCTTGCTGCCCAATTTTGGTGGCTGTTTCCTCTTTTATATTCACGCCGCGAGTACATTGGTATTCATAAGCCATTAGTTTCATCGTATCCAACCATGCCGGAATATCCACCGATGCTTTATAGCCAGCTGCATAGAAAGCATCTGGATTGCCTCCTGGTCCAAATCGTGCGCTCATTAGTTTCACCATCTTTTCAATGTTTATAGATTCTTATTTTAAACCTATAAATTGCTGCTGCCGAAGGGCCTCATATATCACGATCGCAGCAGAATTTGATAGATTAAGGGATCTAGCATCACTCACCATAGGAATACGAATGCAATTTTCTTTATGTTCCATTAGTAAAGATTCAGGCAAACCAGCCGTTTCCTTGCCAAACACTAAGAAATCATCTGCTTTAAACTGTATTTCACTATAATGCTGATCAGCTTTTGTTGTGTTAAAGTAAAAATTATGCCCTTTATATAATTCTATCACTTCAGCAAAATTTTCATGACTATGTACTTTCACTAAATTCCAATAATCCAGGCCAGCTCTTTTCAAATACTTATCTTCAATTGAGAATCCTAAAGGCTTTACTAAATGAAGCTCCGTATCTGTTGCTGCACACAATCGCGCTATGTTACCTGTGTTTCCAGGAATTTCTGGTTCAACTAATACAATATGCATGATAACACCTCATTTTAATATCATTTCCAAATACTTAATTATTACATATACTTTCACAATTTAAAATAAAGAAATTCATTTTGCCC
>CAMKSY010000184.1 GCA_946415545.1 uncultured Pelosinus sp.
TACCAGCACCAACCGCTCCTGAAGAAACTAAAATAATTTCTTTCCCTTGATTAGCAAGATCCGCTAACTCTCTCACTAATTTTTCAATTCGCCATAAGTTCAATTTACCAGTACTATGTGTTAATGTACTGGTTCCTACTTTAACCACTACTCGCCTGGCTCTTTTCAAATTTTCCCTGGTAAACATGTCACTCCCACCCGTATGTAAAATTTGAACCACTAAGGCATAAAAGAATCTTCTTCTGCGCCTTTGTGGTTGCGTTTTGTTGTTAACTAGGTAATTCTATTTTATGATTTTTTTCTGGATTGCGGTTCCGTTTATATAAAAGGCCATTGCGTCCAATAATCTGGACTAATTCAGCCCCTGCTGCTTCTGCTAATTGTGCAATTATTTCTTTCGGTGCCTCACTGCAATTTTGGAGCACACGTACTTTAATTAACTCACGAGCAATTAATGCATCTTTTGTGCTATCCAACAAACTAGCTGACATTCCTGTTTTACCAATCTGCACTACAGGATCCATAGTGCTACCCAAGGATCGTAAATATCGTTTTTGCTTACCTGATAATGTTGTAATTTCTTCCACTTATTGTTCCCCTTTATGTTCTAAATTCAAATTCCATTTCGCCAATCCGTACCGTATTGCCTTCCTGAACGCCTTTTTCTTTAAGAGCGCTTTCAATACCAATACGTTTAAAGAGCTGTTGAAAGCGTCGTACACCTTCATCATTATCAAAATTAGTCATCGCAACTAGTCTTTCGATTCCTCTGCCACGAATTAGGAACGCGCCATCCGTGTCACGGCCGATAGTAAATTCTTCTTCTTGTTTTGCTTCATATACAATGGTACCTTCTGCTTCTTCTGGTACCTCTACATGTTCTAACAATACTTTGGCAGTCTGCTGCATAAGTTCTGGCAATCCTTCTCCTGTGGCTGCTGAAACAGGATACAGCTCATATCCTAGTTTTTTCATATACTCAGCCACTCTTGGATAGTTTTCTTGTGCTTCCGCCAGATCCATTTTATTAGCAACAATCAGCTGCGGACGAGTCGCTAATTTCTCATTATATAGTTTCAGTTCATTATTTATTTTATTGTAATCCTCTATGGGATCGCGGCCTTCCAGGCCAGATACGTCCAGAACATGAAGAATAACCTTGGTACGCTCAATGTGACGAAGAAAATCATGTCCAAGGCCAATACCTTCATTGGCTCCCTCAATCAAACCTGGGATGTCAGCCAGCACAAAGCTATGTCCTTCATCGAGACTTACCACACCAAGAACCGGCGTCAAGGTAGTGAAATGATATGCTGCTACCTCAGGCTTAGCAGCAGATACAACGGATATAATGCTGGATTTTCCTACGCTAGGATATCCTACTAATCCTACATCTGCTAATAACTTGAGCTCTAGCTGTAAAAAACGTTCCGCGCCAGGTGCACCATTTTCTGAAAAGGTAGGCGCTCGATTAACACTATTAACAAATCTGGCATTACCTCGACCGCCACGACCGCCTTTTACAATAACAGCTTGCTGACCTACTTTCGTCAAGTCAGCTACTACTTCTCCTGTATCAGCATCTTTTACTAATGTACCAGGTGGTACTTTAATATAGGTATGTTCTGCATGCTGACCATGCATATTTTTCGTTTGACCGTTGACACCATTGTTGGCAACAAATTTCCGTTTATAACGAAAATCAATCAAGGTGTTGGTATTGGCATCAACGATTAATATAACGTCTCCCCCTCGACCACCATCCCCGCCGCTTGGACCGCCTTTTGGGACGAACTTTTCCCGGCGCCAGCTAGACATACCATTACCGCCATTACCAGATACAACATGAATTCTTGCTCTATCAATAAACATTTTTTAAAACCCCTTTAGGTATCAACCTATCTATGTATTCATCATCAGAGTCCATTACAAGCAGACTCTTTCATAAGACTGCATGTTCTGCAACATGCTCTATTATCAGTAATATATGTCAATATGCAATAAATTACACGCCAACTCTATTCTTTTATAGCAAAGATTTAGAAGCATTAATAAGGAGAAAAAACTTATTAAAAACCTTCACCGATTTAAAGATAGAGTGTTAGCACTTTGGTAGAACTTGTCCACTTCAAAAAAGTTGCTGTAACCATCACGAACAATCAGGATTTAGGGTTTATGTAAGTAGGCACAGCGTTCTTCATAAGCTTTTACAGCATCAGATACTAAGGCAGGATCTTTTGCTAACTCTTCGATGTATAAAAGAGCTTTTTCTCTACGGCCCATCTGCAGCATGGCATGAATAACTTGCAAATGGTTTACAAAATCATGCCGTTGCTTTCTCAATAAAGTAACAATTTCTTCACACACTTCATGATTTTCCATTTTCAATCATCCCTTCTATTGTAAGCCCCATCTAAAACTATTTTATACTATTATACAACAATCCAGTGTGGTTTTATAGATATTTTTGTCTGTTGTATGTAAGGCAACTACTTTGAAGAAGACAACTTCAAAAAAATAATACCTGCGGCTTTAAGATAGCCGCAGGTGTAATGATTAGATAGCTTCTTCTGTAGGATATACGCTTACTTGACGGTCGTTGCGGCCTTTACGTTCAAAAGCCACACGTCCAGCAATTTTTGCATATAAGGTATCATCTTTACCAATGCCAACATTTTGACCAGTATGGAAATGAGTACCTCTCTGGCGAACTAAAATGCTGCCAGCAGTCACGACTTCGCCTGCGTGACGTTTAACGCCAAGACGCTTGGACTCACTGTCACGACCGTTACGAGTACTACCTACACCTTTTTTATGAGCAAATAGCTGTAAATTAAAATTAAACATCTGTACTTCACCTCCTGTGTTCAGAGATACGGACACTTTGCGGATTTGCCTTTGCAATCTCGGTTAAACCAATTAGCATCGTTTCCAACACAGCATTCGTTAATCGATCCGGATTATCTAATAAACACATCTTTAAATTGCCACTGGCAATATCCAGATGCATTCTGGCTCTTAAGTGACGATCCAATCCCAGCACAGCAGTCTGCGTTAAGGCTGATACACCAGCACATACAATATCCTGTCCATGAGGACCTTTATTTGCATGTCCAGTAACACGAAACTCAACAATGCTTTCTTCTGGGTTTCGAATAATCTTTATCTTGATCATTCTTATGCTTCAATCTTCTCGATCACAACCTTAGTGAACGGTTGACGATGACCTTGACGTCTACGGTAATTCGATTTTGCTTTATATTTGAAAACAAAAATCTTCTTTTCTTTACCTTGAGAAAGAACTTTACCAGTTACTTTAGCGCCAGCTACTAGAGGTTGACCAATCACTACATTACCTTCTGTTACGACAGTAAGTACACGATCGAATTCTACTGCTTCGCCTTCTGCAGCTTCAACTTTCTCAATGAAAACAACTTCACCCTCAGAAACGCGATATTGTTTACCACCAGTTTGAATAATTGCGTACATTATTTATTACACCTCCCTCGTTCTAGTACTCGCCGAATACGGTATCTTTTTGAGATCACTCAGAAAGAATTTGTGGAACCTCTTCGTGCGGTTTGGGACACATAAGCATAATCGCCTACATTGAATGATAATAGCATATACACGCGGCTTTGTCAATTATTTTCCCGCCGTATCACTTTCATGCAAGATGGAAAACATTTCAGGATTCATTTCAGATAATGCTTCTATACGTAATGAACAAGCCAGCTCGTGTTCCATACGGGTTAACTCGCCTTGACTTTTAATCATTTCCGCTACAAGAGGATGCACTTGAATAACAAGACGCCCCTGCCGCCTAGGTTGATTCATGATATGACGCATCTTTCGCCAGATATTAATCATTACAGTTTCAGGTGACTGTACTCTGCCGCGTCCTTCACAGCATGGACATTCATTATAAAGCATCCCTTCTACATTTTGCCGAACTTTTTTTCGTGTAATCTCTACTAAACCTAATCCAGTAAAGCCAAGTATATTGGTTTTTGTACGATCACGTTTAAATTCCTCTGCCAGTGCAGCTAATACTGCTTGTTTCTGCTCTTCTTTATCCATATCGATAAAATCAATAATAATAATGCCGCCAATATCTCGTAACCGTATTTGTCTAACAATTTCACTTGCTGCTTCTAGATTAGTTCGAAAAACCGTATCTGATAAGTTAGTAGATCCGACAAACTTTCCTGTATTCACGTCAATAACCGTTAACGCTTCTGTTTTATCAATTACAATATATCCGCCGCATGCAAGCCAAATGGAACGCTGGCCGATTTTCTTTAACTCTTCATCAATCCCGAAATGAGTGAAAATATCATCTTTCCCCTGATAAAGGGTAACTCTGTTCACCAGTTCTGGTGACATATAATTAAGCAAGTCACAAACTCGTCCATAGGCATCTTGGTTATCCAAGATAAATGTTTCTACATCATCTGCTAAGTAATCACGCACAATACGAATTACCAGATCCACATCACGATACAGCAAGATCGGAGCCGCAGCCCTTTTGCTCCTGGCGACAAGTGCCTTCCACAGGTTATAAAGATACTCGATATCCTTTTGCAGATCCTCTTCACTTTTACCTTCAGACATGGTCCGAATAATAACCCCCATACCTTCTGGCCGTACTCTCTCAATAATTTTTTTTAGGCGTATCCTTTCTTCTTCATCCCCGATACGTCTTGAAGTTGCAATATAATCGACAGTAGGCATTAATACAACATATCGTCCTGGTAAGGTTAAGTGTGTAGTCGCCCGAGGGCCTTTAGTACCAATTGCATCTTTTACAACCTGAACCATAACATCTTTTCCAACTGTTAAGGCAGTATCAGCAAGCGCCTGAGCAGCGCCTTGAGGCAAGGGATCGCCAATATATAAGAAAGCATTTTTTTCTCTCCCAATATCAATAAATGCCGCCTGCATACCAGGGAGTACATTCTTTGTCTTCCCTTTATATATATTGCCAACACTGTGACCACTCTTAGTTCGCTCTATGGATACTTCAATCAATTCCTTATCTTCCAAAATTGCCATTCTTGTTTCTTCTGGTGTCATATTCACCACAATGGTTTTTCCCATCTCGTTCCCTCCTTTCTTAATTTTTACATCTAATAAATGCTCTTAAAAAGTTCTGTGCTACTGCATCTTCTTTCTTACAGTTCTACAGGCGACACTTGCCTATTTTCATTACTAATATAAAGTCCAGTACGGTGAATCAAGAGATTATCAATGTCTATTGGTAAATCAAACATTGCCACCAAGGCTCCTAATACTTCTCCTGGCTTGATGCTGCCCGTCGGAGTAATTCGGATTTCTAATATAAGTCGCACTGCCTTTTCCAAGACTGTTAGGGTAATGGGCTTTGCCATATATTGCTTTATTTCGATTTCTTTTTTTCCTTTAGGAGACTCTCTCGTATATAAAACGGCCTCAGCTTCATTAATCCATCGGATACTGTCTTCAATAATCCCAATATCTTCCACCAATAATGGTACTGTTATTTCATAAGTAGCTAAGTTGACGATGGCCATTAATGCAGGAACATTCCCCTGGATATAGGCAGCACCTTTTATGCGAATTCCCATGGGTAATGTGGCTTTGAGATGTTCTACTGCCTGATTTATATCAATCTCTTCTTTACATTCAATATCAATATATTCAGCTTGACTTGTTACCCCTACAGCTAAAGCAGAAGCAAAGGATATTTTCATATGAGGATTAAATCCTTCCGAATACGCTACAGGCAATTTCGCTCTTATAATCGCTCTCTCCATGGCACTGGCATAATCCAGATGAGAAATATAACGTATTTCTTCCCCTTTTGTAATCTCTAAACGCAGTTTTGCCATTATGCCCGACTCCCCCAATCTAATACCTCAACACCGAGCCCTGGGCATACACCACAAGCACTACAGTGTTTCCTTCTACAGTCAACTGTTAATTCTTCTGTTACAGCCTGCTCATATTCACGCTGCAGAAATTCTTTTGACGCCCCTGAAGACAAATGATCCCATGGCATCACTTCATCAAAATCCCGATGACGGGTTGCATAAAAATAGGGATCAATTTCACAAGTCTTAAAAGCATCCATCCACACATCATATTTAAAATATTCTGACCACCCGTCAAACCTAGCACCATTCTGCCAGGCTTTTAGCAGTACTTGTCCTAGTCTTCTATCGCCACGGGCAAAGGCTCCTTCTAAGAAACTAGTTCGAGCATCGTGCCAATTAAAGGTAATATTTCGATCCCGAAGACGCGCTTTCAATAATTGCTGCTTGCGTTCAAATTCACTGGCTAGATCTTGACCAAACCATTGAAAAGGAGTATGAGGTTTGGGAACAAAACAAGACACGCTAACCGTTACTTTTGCTCCTTTGCGACCTTTTATTTCTTTATATAGATCAAGTACTTTATAAGCCAGATCTGCAATTCCCAGCACATCCTCATCTGTTTCCGTTGGTAACCCCATCATAAAATATAGTTTTACCGTGGACCATCCCGCTTGAAAAGCAGCACTCACAGCATCCTCTAGATTTTTTTGGGTTACCCCTTTATTAATCACATCCCGCATACGCTGAGAACCTGCTTCGGGAGCAAATGTCAGACCACTTTTTCGCACCTGCTGTACTTTTTGTGCAAGATCAATGGAAAAACTGTCAATCCTAAGAGATGGCAGCGACACACTCACACCCTGCTCTTTTAGTTCACCCATTAAAGAGTCAACAAGATTAGGCAAACAAGAATAATCTGCTGAACTGAGTGAAGTGAGAGATATTTCATTATATCCTGTACTGTCTACCATCTCTTTAGCCATTTTTAAAAGCAATTCTGGACGCCGTTCTCGTACTGGACGATACAGCACGCCCGCTTGGCAAAAACGGCACCCTCTGGTACAGCCGCGAAACAATTCCAGCATAATGCGATCATGGACAATATCCAGAAAAGGCACAATGGGTCTTGTGGCGTATTCTACTGAATTTAGATCTTTTACCACTCTCTTGGTCACAACCAAAGGAGCCTCAGAACAATTAGGCAGCACTTCGGCTATCGTACCATTTTCATGATACGTTACATCATAAAGAGAGGGTACATAAACTCCACCAATCTGAGCTAGAGTTTTTAAAATTCCTGATCTACCATTTATTTTTCCAGTTTTTTTCCATGATGAGACTGCCGCAATAATGTCTTCCATTACTTCTTCGCCTTCTCCTAAAACAAGGCAGTCAAAGAAGTCAGCAACAGGTTCTGCATTAAATGTACAAGGCCCGCCCCCGATAATAATCGGCATGTGTTCATCCCGTTCTGCTGTAAGCAAAGGAATTCCTGCTAAATCCAACATATTTAGTACATTGCTATAACTCATTTCATATTGCAGGGAGAAGCCAACTATATCAAATTCCCTAACTGGTTTTAAACTTTCTAAGGTATAGAGAGGAATGTTACGTTCTCGCATCTCAGCTTCCATATCAACCCAAGGTGCATATACCCGCTCTGCAGCAGTATCCTCCCTGTTATTTAGTATTTGATACAAAATTTTCAATCCCAGATTTGACATGCCGACTTCATATACATCCGGTAAGGATAAGGCCACTGTAACAGCAACCTTATCATGATCTTTCTTTATACTGTTCCATTCATTCCCTGTGTATCGAGCAGGTTTTATAACTCGATTTAACATGGCAGGATCTAAAGTTATCATAAGTAATAGTAACCTCCAAATTTTGCTTCAAATATTATTGTATAGAAACCAAGTAATGACCATTGTTGTATTACTCGATTATATATATACTGCCCAAAAATATCCAACATTTAGTCAGATATCCTACCTTAGGTTCTACATAATAAGAAAAATTCCTGCCAAAATTGCTATTTTTACGAATAATCTTATAGAAAGACTCTATTCATCACAATATTCATGAATTTATCAGATCACCAATATTAGCATGTAGACCATTCTTTGGCAACCCCTCCCACACCTCGGTCTCCGTTAAACTGCCACAGACTCTGCAATCATTATTTACCACCAGCATCACATAATACTGATCAGGACGAAATAAGCAAACAATATCTTTAAGCAAGACATCTTTCATAACAGTAAGATGCACAGTTGGCATTGTTCCTCTTGAACGCAGCAAGGTTTTCTTTTGAGCCATGATGCGCAATGTACGAAATCCAGCTACTTTTAATTCACTCCTTGCAGTAGTATATAAAAATACAGCTGCTACTAAAAAAGAGATATTGATTGTACTACTCTTCACATATTGGAAAACCATAATACCTATCAATATAATACTTACACAATTACTAATACCAGCAGCAAACGTTGTAGCCTTTCCATAATCCATATATAAAGCCAACCATGCTCTAAAAATGCGTCCACCATCAAGAGGTAAACCTGGTATCATATTAAAAATTGCCAGCATGATATTTGCTTTCAAAAAAAAATCCCATAGCTCAGTCCATAAATCAAAATATAACATATTACCATAAACA
>CAMKSY010000185.1 GCA_946415545.1 uncultured Pelosinus sp.
GTATATCAAAATCTTGGACGTCAAACAACGTCTTAAACAATCCTTGGTCAAGCATTTCTACAAAAGGAGCTGTAATGCCGCCTACGCCAAAGCTGCCAACAATGCCTTGGGCTATCATTTTTTCTTTAATAAATTGCGCTGCTGCTAAAGAAGCGCCGCCGCTGCCTAATTGCAGGGAATAATCATTTTTAAAGTAGCCTGAATATTCAATAACACTGGTAGCATATTCCGCGATAATCAGTTCTTTTGGATCTTTACTAATCCGCAATGCCCCTGAGGCAATCCCTTTCGGATCACCAATGGCTTCGACTTCAACAATAAAATCTACATTTGTTTGGGGAATGCTGATTGGATACAAAGGATGGGGTACCAGATGATCCGTAATGGCAATTACTTGATCGGCGTAAGCTGCATCGCACATGGCATATCCCATGGAGCCACATGCGGATTTACCTTCAATACCATTGATATTACCATAGGTATCACATGCAGGAGCCCCAATAAAAGCTACATCAATTGCCAGTTCTCCAGCTTCAATGGCTCTGGCACGTCCTCCATGAGAACGAATCAATACTGGTTTTTTCAAGAATTTACCTGAGGTAAACAGTTCCCCTAATTTTCCACGACCACCGCTGGTTTCAATCGCAGTGATGACTCCTTGCTCAATATAAGGAATAATCGCATCATGAGTGCTGGTCAGTGAGCTGGCAGCCAAGGTTATATCGCGAATTCCCTTACGAGCAATAGCCTCTACTACCATATTCAGCACATAATCACCATTGCGAAAATGATGATGAAACGAAATAGTCATCCCAGTTTTTAATCCTGTTGCTTCAATGGCTTGGTCAATGGATTTTAAAACCTTTTCTGAACGAGGCTTATTTACGGTAATTTTAGGTCCCACAACCCGCCCAGTTGGTTTGGCTGCAAATGGTCCGTTATATAATTTTATCTCTTTGAAACCTGGTATTACTGTAGGAATATCTCTGCCTGCTTTATTTAGCATCTTATTGACCCCCTTTACGTAAACCCAGGGCAATCGCATAGCTAATGACTCGCTCTGCACGTGTTACCACTGGTACATCAATCATTTTTCCGTTTAAGGCAATCACTCCCGAATTCTTCGCTTTTGCTTCCTCATAGGCTGCCAGAACTCGTTCTGCTAAATCAATCTCTTTTTCTGTAGGGGTAAAAATTTTATACAGCAATTTGATTTGCCGTGGGTTAATTACAGATTTACCATCAAAACCTAATTCTTTAATACGAGTCGTTTCGGCAATAAAACCCTCTTCATCATTTACATTGGAAAACACAGTATCTATCGCCTGGATTTCAGCAGCACGAGCTGCTAATAAAATCTGGGATCTAGCTGCAAACAACTCATTGCCATGAGGGCTTCTCGTTGTTTTTAAATCAGCAAGAAAATCTTCTGCACCAATAGCAAGAGCTACCATCCGAGGACTGGCAGAAGCAATATCATAGGCTTTCATTAAGCCTTTTGCTGTTTCGATGGCAGCCATCATCTTAATGGAGCCTTGTGGGAATCCATTTCTCACCTCTGCCTCAGAAATGATATTATCAATCTCCCGAATCTCTTCTGCCGTTTCTGCTTTCGGCAAACGTATCAAATCTGGTTTCGCAGGTAATATAGCTGCTAGGTCATCCCTGCCATAAGGTGTTGTGATATGGTTAATACGTACTGCTACTTCACAAGGATATGTAATATATTTAATGGCATTATGCACCAATTGTCTTGCAGCATCTTTCTCACTTACTAATACAGAGTCTTCTACATCAAAAATCACCGTATCGGCTTTATAAATACCTGCATTCTGTAACATGCCTGGATTATTGCCTGGTACAAACATCATAGCTCTTCGCAACTTTTCCATCATAATCCTCCCCTGTTTTTAACTTACATCACAAATTAAGCATGATGCTCTTTACTTCGGGCAACTGCCGTTAAGACTCTTGCTTTAATGGTACAATCTAAAGCACCTCTGTCATTTGCAAAAATTTTCACATCCGTCAGTCCCTGCTCCCGCACTAAGTTCACAATTAACTCTTCAATGTGACGTCCATATTGCTTGACTACAGGACTTTGCAACTCAAGGACGATACCCATGGCCCCCTCAGAAGGAGATATGGTAACCATAATATCGCTGGATTCTAAAGTCCCAGCCTGACCTATTCCTACTATAGCCATCTTATATTAAACCTCCATCACAATTTATACCTACTACCTAGCTCCGATAAAATAACTTCATGTAATATTAAAACATTAAATATTCAGTCAGAGAAGCTTTTGTTCATTTTGGTCACAATTTTCTTACTATAACATCCTATAGGTAAACTAAAGCGGGTAGTCCTTCATGCTTTGTTGAACGCAGCATTAAGAACTTACCCGCTTTAATTGAATCCCTCTATCAACTTATCTCTTCTTTCTTCCTATTTTGCCAGCCTTAAATTAACATGACAATATCCATTGGGATTTTTCTGTAAATAATCCTGATGATATGCTTCTGCCAAATAAAAATTATTTACAGGTTCTACCTCAACCACTATAGGTTCTAAGTAAAACGACTGCTGTTCCTTAATAAATTTCAGGATGCATTCTTTATCCATCTCATCTGAATAATATACACCGCTGCGATACTGGGTACCTTGATCCGGTCCTTGGCGGTTGAGAGTTACTGGATCAATAATTCTAAAGAAATGCTCGAGTAATTTCCTTAGAGAAATCACCTCTTCATGATAAGTAACCTCACAAACCTCTGTATGTCCTGTTGTTCCCGAGCATACTTGCTGATACGTAGGATTTTTCATCTGACCTTGTCCGTAACCTACATTGGTACCTGCTACTCCCTTAAGTTGCTGAAAATAGGCTTCTACACCCCAGAAGCACCCTCCTGCCAGCCAAATTTTTTTCATAGCCAATCTCCTCTCCAATTTTTAGTCGAAGGACTGCCAGCTCTCTTGACTATTTTTTTCTGCCAAGTACTTCTCCATTTTACGATGAGGTCCGGCAAAAGATAGTTTCTCCCAATCTTTTCGATTTACCCACTTTAGTTCCCTATCATTCGGTACGATCTTATCTGGTGCAACGATACAATAATAAAAGGAAATATCCCATTGGCGATGACTAAAAATGTGAGTACATTGGAGCAACAATCTTTCTAATTCTATTACCTGACCTGTCTTTTCTTGGATGCCCTGACGGAAGATATCCATAGCTTCCCCATCTTCCCCAATTTCTATCGTCGGAAACTCCCACATTCCCGCTAGTAAACCTTTATTGGGCCTTTGGTGCAATAGAAAAAATTCACCTTGACGAATCACTCCTGCCATAAGACGCACTGCTTTAGGCGGCGCTTTTTTCTTTTTTACAGGAAGCTGCCCTTCCTTGCCTTTTCTTTTTGCACAGCAGCAATCAACGAGAGGACATAGGGGACACCGGGGTGTTTTCGGAATGCAAATGGATGATCCTAAATCCATTAAAGCCTGATTAAAGTCACCTGGATGCTCCTCGGACATCTCATCGGCAACCAGCTGCTTTATCGTTTTTTTAGCAGCGGGAGAGGAAATATCTTCCTCTATACAAAATAGTCGGCTAAAAACCCGCAGAACATTCCCATCAATTGCTGGCTCCCTTTTATTATAGGCAATACTTAAGATAGCCCCGGCTGTATAGTCACCAACACCGGAAAGACCTATGATTTCTTCTTTCGTTTGCGGTACTTGTCCCCCATAGGATTGGCTGACCTCTCGTACCCCCTGCAGCAGGTTTCTGGCACGGGAATAATACCCTAGACCTTGCCAGTGGCGAACCACTTCTTCTTCCTCAGCCTCTGCTAAACTTTCTAAATCCGGGAATCTCTCCATCCATCTATCAAAGTAGGGTTTAACAGCCTCTACGCGAGTTTGCTGCAGCATAATTTCTGAAACCCATATCTTATAGGGATCTTTATCTCTGCGCCATGGTAAATCCCGTTTATAAATTTCATACCATTCCAATAATAACTGTGCGATTTTCATTTCTTCTCCTTATTGTTAGGCTGCTCTAATCTAAGCTCTTTTCATTACTTGAATCATTGTATCTCTCACAGTAAATATTTTTTCCATACGAAGAAAAAATTATATACAACAAGGATATTGAAGCTAAGTATCTAATTATACTATAGAATCATTTTTAAGAAGGAGGCGCATCGTTTGAAGATTTTATTTTGGGATATTGATGGCACCTTATTGAAAACAGCTAAAGCTGGCTTATATGCTTTTGAAGAAGCAGTTTCCGAATCCTTACACACAAAAATTGATTTTTCCACCATCAAAACAGCTGGCATGACTGACTATTACATCTCCCATCAAATACTCCTTCTCGCCACAGGTCGGGAGCCTTCTGTCCATGAAATCTGCAATCTAGTCAGCCTTTATGAAAAAGTATTACCAAACCACCTAGCAGCCCGCAAAGGTCACCTTACACCCTCAGTAAAAGATATCCTGATCTATCTACAGCAACAATCAGACTATACTAGTCTAATCCTTACAGGCAACACCGAATTTGGTGCCAAAGCAAAACTGCGCCAATACGGATTGGATGGCTTTTTTGATTTCTCTTCTAGTGCCTTTTGCGACAATTGCTACAACCGCAGAGAGATATCTAAACAAGCACTCACAAAGCTGCAGCAAAACTACCCGCAAGTTCCATTGCATCAAGTGTATGTTATTGGCGACACACCCAATGATATTGACTGTGGTAAGGCCATTGGTGCGCAAACAATTGCAGTGGCTACAGGCCGATACACATTGGAAGAGCTGCAAGATCATTCTCCGTGGTGGGCTGTATCTGCTCTGCCTTCGCCTGTAGAATTTACAGAACATTTAGGAAGAGAAGGATCATTTTAATACTTCTTTTCCCAAAACATGTGAATACTATCTGGATGATAAGTTTTATCACGCTGGACTTTAATGACTTCTTCTTCACCAGGTATTTTAATTGTAATGCCTTTACTAGGTTGAAGACTTACACCAGGACTAAGAATGATTTCCTTCTTTTTATTTTTAATGGAGTAAGAATGCTCTTCCAGATCTACAGAATCCTCTCGGGTGGGTACTGCCGGCACGGAAGACATGGTTAATTTATCATCTTTAAACTGGCTTACGGGAATCATGACAGGCTGCTCCTCTTTTACCTTTATAACAGTACTATCACCCTCCCTATTTAGAGTTACAGTTTCAGCAGGAGGGATCTTTTCCATACCATTGACTGACCTGCCTTCCTCTTTACTATCATGTTCTTGAAAATACAAGAACACTCCAATTATAATGATTAATGTTAGAAGGAAGTATATTATTTTGGGATTCTTTTTCACAACAATCTCCTTTCTACACTCTTATGTACCATTGGACAATACAAGTCTTACAACATTATATTATTACTACTAGTGTAAATCACATAGCATTGCAACGCAACTCACTTCACATCGTCTTGGCATTATTTTTTAGGAGGTTTTATCATGCATCATGTAATCGAATTGTTAAAAAAACATGTGTCGGTTCGAAAATTCACCTCTCAGCCCGTTGATGATCAATTGCTAATAGAAATCATCAAGGCAGGCCAGCAAGCTTCCACCTCCAATCACATTCAAGCATATACCATTATTAGGGTAAAAGACAAAAATAAGAGAAAATCCATCGCTAAATTAGCAGGCAACCAATCCTGTGTTGAAGAGAGCCCCATTTTCTTAGTATTTTGTGCTGACCTAAACCGATTAGGCAAGGCCTGTAGAATGAACCATAAAAGATTTGAAAGCGGTTATACGGAAAACTTCATTTTGGCTACTGTAGATACGAGCCTAGCAGCACAAAACATCATGGTTGCCGCAGAATCAGTGGGTCTTGGCGGTGTATATATCGGTGCATTACGAAATAACCCTGAAGATGTCTGCGAGTCATTAAACCTCCCCCATAACGTATATCCTGTCTTTGGTATGTGTCTAGGCTATCCAGAAATCCGAAATAAAGTAAAACCCCGCCTTCCTTTATCCTTAGTTTTTAAAGAGGATAGTTATCATACTGAGGGAGATGAAGCAATCTTAAAAGAATATGATCATAGTATTAGAGATTATTATATTGCAAGAACCAATGGAGAAAGAAGCAATACCTGGACAGAAGGTATGTCAACTTTCTTAAAAGACAAGCAGCGACCTCATATGAAAAACTTCTTGGAGACTAAGGGTTTTGAAATGAAATAACATTTTATATAAACAAAGAGTCACATAAAGCATAAAAATCTGGCGCAATTTAAAAAGATAGGATTTTTGATGCTAATTTCACTTACATGGTCAGACCACCAAACTACTTTAAAACATGATATAATGAAATCTTCTATATTGTTTTTTTGCATCTGTTGCATGATATATAGATAAATACAGGCTGCCTTACTACATAAAAACTTGTAGTGAGGCAGCCTGCATTTATCTGTGTAACTATTCCATAATGATATCTTTTAATTTACGTTTCGGTACATGATGTTCCAAATTTGTATCTCTCCAGTATTTAATGTCATCCCCCTCTTCAATGTCATCGAGAATAACAGTTTCTTTTGGCTTTCCCAGAGCAATAACCAACATAATTTCATATTGATCGGAAATCTGCAATGCAACCTTTAGGTCATCGGGTTTAATACTCTGAATCATGCAACCACCCAGACCCATAGAACGTGCTCCAAGCAGAATGCTTTGCGCTGCGATTCCATGATCAACACCACTTGGCCCTATATTACTATCTCGAAGAATCACAATATAGCCAGAAGGCCGTTCTCCTTTTTCTGGTCCAGCCCATTCCGTTAAATAGCCTGCCCACATTAAATGAGGAAATATTAAGTCATTCTTTGTTTTATCTCCAGATATAATATATTTTAAAGGCTGTTTATTCGCTCCTGAAGGCGATAATCTCCCATAATTAACAAGCTCTTTTAACCGTTCTTCTGAGATACTATGTTCTTCATAAAAACGTCGATAGGATCGGTTAGAAACAATTAAATCATAAAACATATGGCTAATCCCTCCATTTTATATTTAAAAGCCTTTTCGACATTTAGTTGATTTTGACCTTTAATTTCCAGCATCCAAATTTGCCTCACAAAATAAAATTCAGATGAGGTCAGAGCCTCATCTGAATCTAATACATCACAGTTCTAAGTACTTTACTAAACTCTCCATAGAATCTGGCATTACTGTAGTTACTAATAACAAGAGGGTCAATAAAATTAACACCACAGTAAAAGTCCATGAAATCACATTATACCATGCAGGATTTACATAATTACCCATAATATTTTTATTATTTGCGATCAGTACCATAAAAATAAGAATAGGCGGCAACAGCGTGCCATTAACCACTTGTGAGGTAATCATCACTTGATATAACGATAAATCCGGCCATAATACCAATCCAGCCCCTATGACGATTAAGGCTGTATATAAGCCAAAAAAAGCAGGAGCCTCTTTATAAGTTTTACTAACACCGCTTTCAAAGCCTAATGCCTCACAGACAGCATAGGCGGTACTAAGAGGCAATATAAATGCCGCTAACATAGAGGCCCCTAATAAACCAAAAGAAAATAATAAACTGGCATATTCACCAGCCATCGGTTTTAATGCCATAGCTGCATCCTTAACTGTATCAATGGCAATATTATTCGCATATAAAGTGGCTGCCGTTGCCACGATAATGAAAAAAGCAATCAGCCACGTAAAAAACGCACCAAACATCACATCCCAAAAGGTATACTTATAATCTTCAGCGGTAATTCCTTTATCAACAATGGATGCCTGAACATAAAATTGCCCCCAGGGTGTAATCGTAGTGCCGATTACACCAATGGCCATAATTAAGAAATCTGCATCAGCAGAAAAGCTAGGCGTAATCGATGCAACGAATACTTCTCCCCATGGAGGATCAATAATGACGCCTGAGATCACATAGCTTAAGAAAGTAGCACATAGAACTAAGAAAACCTTTTCAATTTTTCCATAATCGGCTTTCAGTACCAGCCACCAGATTAAAAACGCCATAATGGGTACTGCAATGTATTTACTCACGCCAAACATTTCAAAGCTAGTTGCAATCCCTGAAAACTCGGATGCTGTAGTACCAATATTAGCAATTAGCAGCACACTCATAGCAAAAAAAGTCCACTTAACACCAAATAATTCACGAATTAAATCCGATAGGCCCCGTCCTGTAACAGCCCCTGTCCTTGCTGATATCTCTTGGGCAATCGCCAGACAGACACTACTGATCAGTACAATAAACAGCATTCCATATCCATACTTTGCTCCAGCAGCAGCATAGGTGGCAATACCTCCAGCATCATTATCGGCAAATGCAGTGACAATTCCCGGTCCCATTACAGCCAGGAATAATCCTAATCTCTTACGCATATTC
>CAMKSY010000186.1 GCA_946415545.1 uncultured Pelosinus sp.
ATATTAGAATTTATAAAGGAAGTGTTGATTCAGGTGGAGTTTTACTCTATCTGAATCTTAGGCATATGTAGTCTGGAATTTGCGCACCAATAAAAAATTATAAATGCAAAAAACTGAAAAATTAATATTTATTAGAATAAATGCATAATTCAGTATTGACACTAAACCATTAGTTGGGGTAAAGTAAAAGCATAACATAAAAGAAGAACTGAGTTCGACAATATAGAACAATAAATATTCTTCTAAGAACACAAATTGTTGAGAAGTTTATTTTTAAACAAAAAACAGAACTCTGTTCGATAATATGGAATTAATTTAAGCGGTGTTTTAATTTGATATGGTTCCCATTAATGGGCTATTATAGCTCAAGCCAAGGGAGCTGTAAATAAAAAGGGGGAATTACCATGGAAGAAGATGTAATTAGAAAAATAGCTTTAGAGATTTACAATGCTGAAAAAACTTGTCAGCCAATAGAGGCAATGACTAATCAGTATAATTTATCTAATGATGAAGCGTATGAAATTCAACTCGAAGGTATGAGGATGAGAATTGCAGACGGTTGTCGCATTGTAGGTAAGAAAATTGGCCTTACAAGTCAGGCTATGCAACAAGGTCTTGGCGTATTTGAGCCTGACTACGGTTATATTGCTGATTATATGGTGGGATACGAAGGAGAGCCTTTATCTTTAACTAAATTAATCTCGCCTAAAGTAGAGCCGGAGATTGCATTTGTTTTAAAAGAAGATTTACGAGGCCCTGGGATTACTGTCGCTGATGTCTTACGTTCTACTGCCGGTATCATGCCAGCAATAGAAATTATAGATAGTCGTGTAAAAGATTGGAAGATAAAGATTCAAGATACTATTGCTGATGGGGCATCTATTGGCCGTGTCATTTTAAGTGGCAAGTTAACGCCACTTGAAAATTTGGATATGAGATATATTGGCCTTGTACTTGAGAAAAATGGTGAAGTAATGGGAACTGCTGCTGGTGCTGCAGTACTTGGACATCCTGCAAATGCAGTAGCCTGGCTTGCTAATAAATTAGCAAAGTATGATATTCCACTAAAAAAAGGTGAAATTATTATGTCAGGATCTTTCACTGCGGCCTGCCCTGTGAATGCAGGAGATAATGTAACTTGTCATTTCGATCATATCGGAAGCGTATCAGTGCGTTTTATAAAATAGGAGGAATTATTTGTGAAAATGAAAGCAGCCATCTTAGGACCAGGAAACATAGGTATTGATCTTATGATTAAAATACTAAAAAGGAAACGTTTAGATCTTGTCATGATGGCAGGTATTGATCCTAATTCCTATGGACTTAAGCTTGCACAAGAAAAAGGAATTAAAACTACCATCGAAGGTATTGACGGAATATTAAAGGCGGGAAATATTGACATAGTATTTGATGCGACCGGTGCAAAAGCGCATCAAGTAAATGCACCCTTATTAAAAAAAGCAGGAATTTTTGCAGTTGATCTTACACCTGCTGCGGTAGGTCCATACTGCATACCTGCTGTAAATTTGGACTATGATAGTGATGTTGATAATGTAAATATGGTAACGTGCGGCGGACAAGCAACGGTTCCTATTGTCTATGCCATGAATCGTGTAACTCCCGTGGAATATGCTGAAATTGTAGCAACTCTTTCGAGTAAAAGTGCAGGTCCTGGCACTAGGCAAAATATTGACGAGTTCACTGAGACAACAAGTAATGCACTTGTAAAAGTTGGCGGTGCTAAGAAAGGGAAAGCTATTATTATTTTGAATCCGGCTGATCCACCATTAATGATGCGAAACACCATTTATTGTAAGTGTGATGTCAGTCGCATTGAAGAAATTGTTAGCTCAGTGAATGCTATTGTTACCGAGGTTAAAAAATATGTTCCAGGTTATCACTTGAAAGTTGCTCCTTATGCTGATGGAGAACGAATAGTTGCAATGGTTGAAGTAGAAGGTGCCGGCGATTATCTTCCGAAGTATTCCGGTAACCTTGATATTATTACTTCAGCAGCAGTCGCTGTTGCTGAGCACTACGCCGATCAAAACGAGGGGGCAAACTAATGAAACAGATACGTATTATTGATGTAACACTTCGCGATGGCATGCATGCTATTAGTCACCAACTTTCAGCTCATGAAATGGGAAAAATTGCCCAAAAACTAGATGAATCGGGTATTGGCATGATTGAAATTGGCCATGGTGATGGTATTGGAGGCTCTTCCCTTCAATATGGCCTTGCTAAATCGTTAGATAGAGAATATTTTGAGGCTGTGTCAACCGTTTTAAAGAACTGTAAGATGGACGTTCTATTGATTCCAGGTATAGGGACAATAGAAGATCTAAAAGTCGCGATGGAGTATGGTGCTCACACCGTCCGTGTGGCTACTCATGTAACTGAAGCTGACGTCTCTGAACAACACATTATGTTTGCTAAAAAAAATGGATTAGAAGCTATTGGATTTTTGATGATGAGTCATATGGCATCGGTTGAAAAGGTTGCAGAGCAGGCAAAGCTCATGGAAAATTATGGAGCTGATACTGTATATGTGACAGATTCTGCTGGTGCTATGGTTCCTAACGATGTAAAGATGAGAATTTCTGCTGTAAAAGAGGCTATAAATATTCCAGTTGGTTTTCATGCACATAATAATCTAGGTCTGGCTGTTGGAAATACAATAGCAGCTATTGAAGCAGGGGCTACGGTTGTGGATGGTTCTGTTCGTGGTCTTGGAGCTGGTGCTGGTAACACTCAACTTGAAGCACTGGTTGCTGTACTTAACAAAATGGGATATGACACAGGTATTGATCTATACAAATTAATGGATATTGGTCAAAACGTGATTGATCCAATCATGTGTCGACCTCAGATTATTAGTAATGATGCACTTGCCATTGGTTATGCAGGTGCATATGGTAGCTTTTTACTACATGCACGTCGAGCGGCAGAAAAATTTGGCGTTGACTCCCGCGATATTTTATTGGAGCTAGGAAGGCTTAAAACAGTCGGTGGACAGGAAGATCTTATTATTGATGTAGCAATTGAACTTAGTAAGAAACAGAAAACGAAATAAGCACTGAACTGGACAAGTTCCATGGAAGGCCATCTTATGGTTACTTTAATATATTGAGGAGGAAGTAGTGTGGAAGAAAAGTGGTATAATGCTATTAATAAAATGCAGAGAAATGCACTAATTGGTGGTTTTGGTAGTTGGGCAGTTGATGCAATGGATATGATGCTATACATAATGTCACTTGGTGCTATCATGAAGGAGTTCAACATTGACACGGCAGTTGCCGGAATGCTTGCGTCAGTAACATTATTCTCATCAGCAATCGGTGGCATGATTTTTGGAGTGGTTGCAGATAAAATTGGGCGCAAAAAAACATTAATTATGGCAATTCTTCTATATACACTCTTCACTGGGCTTAGTGGTATTGCTACTTCGGTAAATGAGCTTGTTATTTATCGGGTTCTTCTAGGATTGGGTATGGGAGGTGCTTGGGCAACTGCCGCATTGCTAGTCACAGAGACATGGCCGAAGGAACATCGTGGGAAAGCTTCAAGTTTTATGCAGGGCGGATTTGCAGTAGGGTATATGTTAGCAGCGGTTTTGGCTGGTTTCATATTACCACTATACGGCTGGCGTGTTTTGTTTTTTGTCGGTGTAATACCTAGTTTCTTTATGTTGCTCTTTGTAATTTTCTGTTGCGAAGAAACAACGTTATGGCTAGAAAATAAAAATAACAAGCAGGTTAACACCGTTAAAGTAAGTAGCAACTTTGATTTCTTGAAAATTTTTAAGGGCGATATGCTTAAACGCACTATCCTTTCAGCCTTGTTTGTTTCACTTATTCAGTTAGGTTATTGGGGACTTTTTTCCTGGCTTCCGGCATTTTTGTCAACTTCCCCTGCTCAAGGAGGAGCAGGTATGAACATTGTGAAAACGTCAGGGTGGGTATTTGCTATGCAGGTTGGGGCATTGATTGGTTATGTCATTTTTGGCTATCTATCAGACTATGCTGGGCGAAAGAGAGCATTTGCCTTATTTCTTCTAGTAGGTGCAATAATAATACCGATATATGGAAATTTACGTGATGAAACATTATTGTTAATTATAGGTCCTCTGATAGGTCTTTTTGGTACAGGTTTTTATGGTGGCTTTGGTGCTTTCCTTTCAGAGTTATTCCCGACCAATATCCGTGGCGCCGCTCTGGGTTTTATATATAACTTTGGGCGTGGTGTGAGTGCGCTTGCACCGATTATCATTGGCACATTAGCTAAAACTTACGGAATTGGGAGCTCACTATTGGTTACAGCTCTATTTTATGCTTTGGCGGTATTCATGATTGCTTTTTTACCAGAGACTAAAGGAAAAGCTTTGGAATAATTTGTTTATACCTTGGATATAGCTAAGCTTTCTTTATAAACAAATAGGTTATTATGCGAATTCTATTTGTGAAGATATTGGTTTTTCATTGCATAATAGAGGGCGATATTAGTACTTGGAATTTTTGAAAGTATAATTTGTATGATTAGAAGAAAAGGGGGTAGATATTGAAAAATTGGCGGACAGGCAATAAGAAGGGTAAAAGATAACATGAGAGAGGAATGATGATTGTGAAATTTAAAATATTTGATACCTATATTAAGAACGGCTATGTTTTAGACCCCGAGTTAGGTTTAGCTAGAAAAGCTAATGTTGGTATATCAGAGCCTAATATTGCTGAAATTGTAGAACTTGATTGTAAAGAAAGAGTTGATTATCGTGCAGGCATTGATGCTGAGGGATTATATGTTGTTCCAGGATTAGTTGATTTCCATTCCCATGTCTTTAGTGGTGGGATTGAAATCGGTATGGATCCTAGTTGGTTGTTAAAGCAGGGAGTAGTTGCGACAGTCGATGCTGGCAGTATTGGTTACCCTAGTTTTAATTTCTATAGAAAAACGATTATGACAGACTCAATAGTGCATGTAAATGTTGCACTAAATGCTTCTAGAATTGGATTATTAGTTTTAGATAATTCAGAATTTGCACGTGAGGGATACATCAATGAAGAAAAATTAATAGAGACTATTAAGATTCATAAGGACGTTATTATAGGCATCAAAATGCGATACGACAAAGAGAGTGTTATCGGAGACGGAATTGATGTTCTTCTAAAAGCTAAAGCAGTCGCTAGGGCGGCAGGGGTTCCATTGCTGGTACATGTAACAGATGCACCATTACCCCTTCCAGAATATATAAAGTACTTTGATGAAGGCGATATTGTTGTTCATATGTACCATGGAAAAGGAAATACTTTGCTAAACGAAAATGATGAAGTATGGCCGGAAGCATGGGAAGCAAGAAAACGTGGTGTATTGTTCGATTGTACACGAGGTACTTTGCATATAAATTATAAAGTAGCAGGCAAAGCAATAGAGCAAGGGTTTATACCAGATATCATAGGTAGTGATATGTCTTGTTTTAGTGAAAGTCGTCCGCTTTCTTGCCAGTTGTCAACAATCATGTCGGAATTGCTGAACTTAGGTATGAGTTTTGTGGATATACTTACAAGATGTACTCACGTTCCTGCACGCTTAATGAAAGGGGTATCTTGCGGGATAGACGTTGGCTTGCCAGCTAACCTTGCATTATTAAAAATAGAATCAGGTCCAGTTGAGTTTACAGACTCTCAAGGCAATAAGATGCAGGGGGACAAGAAGATTGTTCCGCAAATGACAATTTTGAATGGAAAAGTAGTCTACAAGGCTTAATCATTATGTAAGGGGGCAAGTAATTATGCCAATTGTTCAAATCAGCATTGTAAAGGGTCGCCCAGATGAATTAGTAGAAAAATGTATTCGGAAAGTAACTGAAGCCGTACAAGAAAGTTTAGAGGTGCCAGCACAAAGCATTCGGGTATTTGTTAATGAAATACCACCGAATCGGTTTGCAGTAGCTGGAAAGTTGAAAAGTGAATGAGAGCTGATGATACCTACTTGTAGCTTGTCTTCTTAGTATAGTTGTTGAGGTTAAAGTCAACCATTTTCTTAATGAAATATGTTTACTTACCGTATAGGATGGCTGGTCAGTAGTATGGTATAGCACATGGGGAGTCTTCGCCACATGATTTCAATATAATGTGGCGAATTTCTCACATGGAGGGAAATAATGAATAAGCTTGAAATGGTTATACAAACGGCAGAATATATTCAAAATCTAAGCGTTTTAGATTGTACTGTTACAGTTGCTGATGAAAAAGGAACAATTATTCACTTTTTACCTGCAAGTACTTTTAATCTAATGACGCGAGTAGGAGATAAATTGGCATCGGATGGAGCCTTAGCTGAAAGTTTAAACACAGGCAGAAAGGCCAAGCGGACTTTATCCAAAGAGTCTCTGGGAACTTCTGTTAAACTTGTAAGTGTTCCAATATACGAAGAGAGTAAGTTAGTTGGTGTTGTGGGGATAGCGACAAATTTAGCTACTCAAGATACCCTTCAAGAAGCAACCGAAAATATTGCCGTTAGCTCTGGGCAGATTGCAGGGACACTCGAAGAATTGGCCCGTAATTCCATGTTTCTTGCTGAGGGGTTGGAGACACTCAAGGACAAAGGTGATAGCATTATCGAGAAGATCAAAAAAACGGATGACATCTTAAAATTTGTTAGTGATATTTCCATCAATTCTAATTTGCTTGGTCTTAATGCTTCCATTGAGGCAGCTAGAGCTGGGGAACATGGACGAGGATTTGCTGTAGTAGCAGCGGAAATCAGAAGAATGGCTGAAGATAGTGTTCAGGCAGTTAAAAGTATTAAATCAACGTTGTTGACCATCCAGGAGGATGCTGCTGACATTGTTTCAACTATTAAAACAACAGTAAATTCTGGAGAAAGGCAATCAGCAGTTACTGAAGAAATCGCGGCATCCATGCAACAATTAGCGTCATCTTCGGCTGAGATTGAAAAAATTGCTGAGATTATCTAATGTTTATTTCAATCTAATACAATGAGTTAATTCAGATATAATTGTGCCTTTTAGCCTGGTATCCTGTTAATCATAAAATATAAAGTGGCTGTTTATTGGCCAAAATTATTATTTAAACCGAGGAGAAATTTATTATGGGAAATATAGATTTTCAAAAAATAGCAGCATTATTAGAAAAATCGGAAAGAACACAGTGTGAGGTTATTCGCATTACCGAGGAATATCCGACTCTATCGATTGAAGATGGCTATCAGATTCAAGAGGAAATTGTAAAAATAAAAACCCAACAGGGACATCACGTAGTTGGGCCGAAGATGGGACTAACGAGCAAAGCTAAGATGGATCAAATGAATGTTGATAAGCCGATCTATGGCTATGTCTTTGATTATATGGTAGTATCCGATGAAGGAAACCTATCTATGAATGAATTAATTCATCCTAAGATTGAAGCTGAAATCGCATTTGTGATGGGGCAAGATATTGGAGGGGATGACGTTACTGCAGAAGAAGTTCTAAAATCAATCAAATATATTGTGCCAGCGATGGAGATTATTGATAGCAGATATAAGGATTTTAAGTTTACCCTTCCAGATGTAATTGCAGATAATACATCTGCTTCGCGAATGGTACTTGGCACACAAAAAACTGAAATTGGCAAATTGGAATTGGATAAAGTAAAAGCTGAGTTGTGGGTTAATGGGGAATTAAAGGAGAGCGGAACAGGCGCAGCAGTTCTTGGCAATCCAGTAAATTCTGTAGTAATGCTAGCAAAAATGTTGTCCCAAAAAGGGAAAAAGGTAATGGCAGGAGATATTGTGCTGACAGGTGCATTAGTACAGGCAGTGAGAATAAGCGCTGGAGACCGAATTACAGCTAAATTTGAAGGTTTGGGAGACGTAAGCATTACTGTTTCCAAATAGTTGGAAGATTAATTAATACTTGTTATATTGAGGTAATTGGTACAATTTCAGGAGATACCAACTCATAGGTTGGACATTCTCCTTACCTATAGGTTGGTAAGGAATTTTCCGATCATTATTTAGACTTGAATTTTATATAAATAAAAGTTCCGACATCGGATGATAGCCATACTGATATCTTGAAATCGGACATTAAAGAAAAAAGATTTTTCGAATTACAAACCCTTATGGTGGTTGATAGTGCCAACCAAGAGGCAGGTTCTTTAGAACCTGCCTCTTGGAGTTCAAGGTAAAAAGTGGAGGGCTGTCTCAATCGTTATTAAAATGCTCCCCATACGTTTCTAATATGGTTTAAAAAACATATGTGTACAAATTTCTTCAAAACAAATAAATTTCAAGAATCACCGTGAAGATACAACTTTCATTTAGTTAATATTATTTATGATAGTCAGGTAGAATAT
>CAMKSY010000187.1 GCA_946415545.1 uncultured Pelosinus sp.
ATCATTGAAAACATGAACAAGGTACGTAAGTCCATTGCCAAACGTAAAATTTGAAGATCTTTCAATCATCATCCTATCCGTTTAAAAGAGTGCGATGTGTCCTTTTTAAAACTTACGACACAAAATCATTACGTCGGTAAAAGAGCGTAAAAGGTTAAAAACCCACAGGGTTTCTAACCTTTTTTGTTTACTCCTATTGATTCTTTTTTTAGCTTAATTGCTCCTTGCTGCTACCCCTTACTATGAGAAGAAACATATGCCTGATCAGCACGGACTTGCGAATAACTTGGAGCTAATTCTTCAAAATCGACGATGAAGAGTTCAGGCGTTTTTATTAGATCAAGTTCAACAACTTGATCGATACTCTTACCATCTTGAGTGGACGTGATACGAACAACTGGCGTAGTTTTGTTTTTTAAATCCACACCCAAAATTACACCGCTTTGCTGGTTATTTAGCCGCACGGTTTTGCCAATAGGGTAAATGGCAACACTCTGGTTAAACTTACCGACAATAACCGGATTAAAATACTCCCCTGCAGCTTTACTCAAAATTGCAGCAGCATAATACACAGGTGTCGGCAAACGGTGTGGCATCCCCACGATCAAACGTTCATAGACATCAGCAATACTGATAATTTGAGCATATTCAGAAATGGAATCTCCTTTAAGCCCCATAGGATAACCACTGCCGTTCCAGCGTTCATGATGCTGAAAGCAGGCATTAAGAACATTAACAGATACGGTCTGATTCCTCCGCAGGATCTCCAAGGAATAAAATGGATGCCGCTTATATTCTTCTTTCTCACGTCTTGTCAAATAACCAGGAAACTGCCGTGCTATGTTCTTTGAAAATTTTATTTTGCCAACATCGTGCAGGATCGCAGCAAGTCCCAGTTCATCTAACTGCTTAGCATCATATCCCATAGCAATACCTGTCATAATTGACAAAATACAAGTATTGACGGCATGTGAGAACATATACCCCTTTTTACGGCGTATATCCAAAAGGTTCATCATGTTCTCCGGCTTCTCCCCAAGCTGATTAATCCATTCACTGACAAGGCTTTTTACTTTATTGAGGTTTACACCTTTGCCTACACTAAAGTGATGAATTGCATCTCGAGCAGCACCAAGAGCTTCCTTCTTGCATTTCGAACCATAAAAATCTTCCTCCAGATCGATGATCTCTTGAATCTGCGGTTCACCTACAAACAAAGAGGTAAAGCCTTTATTTCGAAGATACTCAATGTATCGTTCCTTCATAACGATGCCCTCATGGAGCAAAACCGTACCATCAGCTGACATGAGCGGCTTTGATAAGTACATGCCTGGCTGAATTTCATCTATCGTTACACTTTGTATAAGAATCCTCCTCCTACCATAAACATGCTATCTGTTAATTCTACTAGTTATATCGGAAGATAAAGCAAAATACTTAAAACATCTGGACATAAGCAAATATAAAAAATGTACCTGAACAATCGAGCCTCTAGCTCTATTGCTCAGGTACATTTTTTATTCGACATCTAATACACAATTGTGCAGTGATGAATAAAAAATTAATTATAGTAAACCATAAGCTTTCATCTCCGTGCGAAGAAGCTCAAGGTTATTATCGCTGATTTCTGTCAGTGGCATACGACAGTGACCAGCTTGAAAACCTAGTAAATTTACAGCAGCTTTAATAGGAATCGGGTTAACTTCACTGAATAATGCTTTTATGAGATTCAATGTTTGAAGCTGCAGTTTTATGGCCCCCTTAGTGTCCCCTTGGATAAAACGCTCCACCATATTGTGGGTTTCCCGGGGAATAATATTTGCCATAACAGAAATCACGCCCTTGCCGCCTAATGACATCACGGGCAATACAGTATTGTCATCACCAGAATATACTGTAAAATCCTCCCCGCATAAATTTACTACATCTCCGACTTGTCCAAGGTTGCATTCCTTAATGGCGATAATGTTGTCAATTTGCGATAATGCTTTTACTGTCTCGGGATTGATATTCAGATTGGTTCTGCTAGGCACATTATACAAGACCATAGGAATCTTTACATTATTGGCAATGACTTTAAAATGCTCATACAGGCCTTTTTGTGTAGCTTTATTATAGTATGGGGTAACAGATAAAATTCCATCAGCACCAACGTCCTCTGCTGCTTTCGATAATTCGATGGCATGACGAGTATCATTGCTGCCTGTACCAGCTATGACTGGTACGCGCTTGTTGATTGCATCTACCGCAAATTTGATAACGGCAATATGCTCATCATCCGGCATCGTAGAAGCCTCTCCTGTGGTTCCACAGATTACAATGGCATCTGAGCCACCTTTAATCTGGAACTCAATCAGCTCTTTTAAAGCTTGATAATTAACACCATTGTCAGTAAAGGGAGTTACAATCGCTACTGCTGATCCTATAAATAATGGTTTTTTCATAAAGTTAGCCGCCTTTTACTCATATTTATTATATGAAAATCATTAATAGTATAATTATAGCCGATAATCAGGCAAAAAGGAATTGAAGAGTCTCTTTCTAAATATAAAAATTAACCTTTGGGTAACATGAATACAAAATACTCATAAAAAATCTGCTATTAAGCAATAAGCGCAGGTGATTCATACGTCTGATAAATTTACTACTATTTTCTCTTATTCTGATGTGCTTGTATCAATTTAGTATTCTTTCCGAATGTCGTGAATGATTGATCTTTATTATCATAAATACATTGTTAGTATCACTTTTTATTTCGCCTGCCATATAAAAGACAGACGTTTTCGAGGTGTATATACATTAATTCACAAGTAGCCGCATAGAATATTGTATTGTTTCAACATGTTTTTGAGGGGGTACACTATGCTCGTTCTTTTATACGGATTGGCAGCAATCGGCGTAGTCACATTAGGAGTATTGGTGCATATGTTTGCTAGAATACCACAATAGCTGAATATAATGTAACCATGCCAATCGCAGCTATTTTACCTTTAGCGGAAGAAAAGAAGAATCCTGGGAAAATTCTATCTTAGAATCGCCCAGGATTTTTGCTATTTACAATAAACACCTGCATGTAATCTTACATATCACGTTACCACTCTGTCTGAATACTTAGGTCAGCCTTTTGCTGGGCCTCACCTATTTTAAATAATTTATATAAAAGAAACAGACCACCATACCAGACAGGAGCAACATACAAGCCAACTAAATTATCATGGTCGTACCCCATACCCAGCGTTACTGCAAGCATAAATGCTCCCACTGCATAATTGGCATATGGGTAGCACGGCATCGGATACTTTAGATTGGCGATAGCCTCGTTGCTTAAACTTCTGCGCCATTTGAGCTGAATATACATTATTAAAGACCAAGTCCACATACAACCGGTTGTCGTAATCGCAGACATATAATAAAATACGCTGTCTGGAGACGCATAATTCAAGTAGACACCAATTAAACAAATCCCGCTGGAAACTAATATGCCATTAGCAGGAACCTGATTGGCAGAAAGTTTGCCTAAAAATGCGGGAGCTTCATTTCTTAAAGCCAGACCGTATAGCATACGTCCACAAACATACATACCACTATTTAAGCAAGAAGCCGCTGAAGAAATAATGACAATGTTTATAATAGATGCCGCATAGGGGATACCTGCCTTCTCAAATATCATCACAAATGGACTGACACCTTTGGGCAGCATCTCATAGGGAAATATAGATAATATAGCCACCATTGAACCAACATAAAATACCAGCACCCGCCAAAACACCTTATCAATAGCGGATTTAAGAGAGGCTTCCGGATCAGCTGCTTCTCCTGCCGTAATGCCGATAAGTTCCACTCCCGAATAAGCAAATACGACCATAACCAAAGCCATGGATACGCCGGTCCAGCCAAAGGGCATAAAGCCTCCGTTAATCCACAAGTTGGAAAAGCCAATTGCCACACCACCATTACCAAATCCAAAGAGGATCATTGCAAAGCCAACAAAGAGCATAGCAATAATCGTTACAACCTTAATCAGTGCAAACCAGAATTCGAACTCACCATAGTATTTAACAGAAACCAGGTTAATAGCAAGAATGACAGCCAGGCAAATGAGTGCAGGAATCCATTGTTGTATATCCGGTGCCCAATATTTCATATACATGCCTACAGCCGAAATTTCACACATGGCTAGCACAACCCATTGATACCAGTAAGTCCATCCTGTAATAAAGGATACTAATGGTCCGCAGAAAGCTCGTGCGTAGCCAGCAAACGATGAAGCAACAGGATGTTCTACAGCAACCTCACCAAGGGCACGCAGTACGAAGTACATGACAATCCCCCCAAGAGCATAAGCTAAAGTAAGGGCTGGCCCTGCCATCTTACTTGCTTGAGCAGAACCCATAAATAGCGCAACACCAATAACACCACCAATTGCAATCAATTGAATGTGCCTATTTTTGAGATCTTTTTTTAAATTTTCCTTTTCTAAATATAAGGATTGTTCTTTCACATCGGTTCGCCTCCTTTTTTTATATAAAAAGGCGCTCATCAACAACCTTCCAGTTGCCGACAAGCGCCTTTGCTTGCAAATATGCTGTTATATTAGCCTTCTTTCGCGGCTCTTAAAATACTTTGCTCTAAAACAGTAAGCCCACGATCCAGCTGTTCATCCGTAACCACTAGAGGGATCAGTAAACGAATTACGTTACTAAAAATTCCTGCACTAATTAACATTACCCCTTGCTCCAGACAATATTTTACGACCTTACTCGTAATCTCCTTCGCTGGTTCTTTCGTCTGACGATCTTGTACCAGTTCAATCCCAATCATCGCACCAACGCCTCTCACATCACCAACAACAGTGCATCTTTCTTGCAATGCTTTCAGTCTCTTTATCGTTATGCTGCCTATTTGTGCAGCTCGGTTACAAAGATTGTTATCCTCAATAAACTTTATGGTTTCTAATCCAGCCGCACAGGCTAAAGGATTCCCACCATAGGTCCCGCCAATATTTCCAGCATCAGGTGCATCCATATATTCAGCCTTACCAGTAATAGCACTGAGGGGCATACCGGCAGCGATGGATTTTGCCGTAGTCATTATATCAGGTTCTACTCCCCAGTTTTCAATGGCAAACATCTTTCCAGTACGACCAAACCCTGTTTGTACCTCATCAGCAATAAACAAGATTCCTTTACTTTCACAAATCGCCTTAAGACCCGGCAAAAATTCTGGCGGGGGTACAATAAAGCCACCTTCCCCCTGCACCGGTTCAATAATCATAGCGGCAATATGCTCCGCATCAATTTCCGCTGTAAAAAACCGTTCGAAATTTTCTAGACAGTGCATACCACACCCTGGATAGGTGGAACGATAATGACAGCGATAGCAGTAAGCGGAAGGCACTTTGTACGTTTCTGGGGCAAACGGTCCAAAACCATATTTATAGGGTTTCACCTTGCTAGTCAGACTCATAGTCATAAATGTCCGCCCATGGAATGCGCCCTCGAAAGAAATAATTCCTGTTCTTTTTGTAGCATGGCGAGCAATTTTGACCGCATTTTCCACCGCTTCCGCACCACTGTTGGCAAACATGGTCTTCTTCAAAGACCCGCCCGGCATCATGGAATTCATTTTTTCTGCCAATTCTACATAGAGTTCATACATCGCGATAGCAAAGAAGGAATGAAGTAATTGTTCTGCTTGCTTTTGTATGGTCTTCACCACAGGTTCTGGGCAATGTCCAACATTTAAAACTCCTACACCTGCATAAAAATCAAGAAATTCTCTACCTTCTACATCGGTAATCACCGCTCCGCTGGCTTTTTCTACAAAAATACCTGTAGAATTAGCGATTCCTCTTGCAACTGCATTGTTTTTTCTCGAAATCAACTTTTCCGTTTTCGTTTCTGTAATACTCATTGTAAAGCCCCCTAGCATTAAAAGTTAAGGCACTGAATATATCTCATCAGATATACATTCAGCGCCATTGCTAAATACATCACTCGCATTTGGTTTATATATGAATACTACCACCAGATGTCAGTCTGCGTCTATGTGAACCAATCACAGAATATCATATGCCTTTTTGTGATGTATTCACTTTTTTCTATGAATAAACCATATAACAGCTTCTAGGAAAGCCTCACACTTTATTAGGAAAAATCTCACTGGTCAGCAGATTCCCCACTATAACTCCTAGCTGCAGCGTCAGGCGATCATAAGGGTCATCTAAACTCCGTCCGGTAATTTCCTCAATCTTTTTCAAGCGATAATCAAGAGTATTACGGTGGACATACAGTCTTTTAGCCGTTTTTACAGCATTGCAATTTTCTTCAAAATATATAAACAAACTATAAACCAAATCCATGTGATGCTTACAATCATATGCATTAAGGGGTTCAATTACATCCTGATAGTACATCGCCAGTTTCTCAGGATCAATCTCAAACAGTAATTTATAAATCCCCAGCTGTTCATAAGCATAGATAGACCGGGATGCTTTCTTTAATTTAGCAAAGCGCAGAACCTTAACGGCCTGGAGATACCCCTGTCTAGCAGCCTGCAAACTTTCAAATCTGCCGCCTAAGCCTACAGTAACTCCTAATCTTGGCATTTTAACTGCAAATTTTTCTACTATTTGAGTTAACGTCTTAATATTTTCTTGTCCTCCTGAACCTTCATCCTCACAAGGCATTAAAAGAACAACATCATCTGCCCATATCATTTGCAGAATTTTTCTGCCTTGTACCGTTAAAACCTCCTGTACAAGTTGTTCAAATCGTAATTTGAGAGCTACTAAGGCTTTTTCACCTCTTGCCTTCTGGGACTGCAGAAATTCAGCTAAACAATCTGGATTTAAGATCGCAACCTGATGGGGTTTTGTCAAGTCATAGCCGTAGTAAGCCGCCCGCTGAATTAATACTTCAGGATTCTCCAGAGGACAAAGCAGCAGTTGTTCCAAAAAATCTTTTATAGAGCGCTGTTCTGTTTGCTTCATGACAATATGACTGCATATTTCCCGCGTTACCTCAATGAGTTTTACTTCCCAGGGAAGTTCGAAAATAGGAAAGTTTTCTTGGTTTGCTAAATTGATAACCTCAGTAGGAACCGTTTTGATATAAGGACCAACATTAATAATCAATCCACCCAGCTTCTTCTTAATAATTCCCTGCACAATCTCTTTAAGCTTATTTCCATCACCATTCAAGCCGATACCAGTGATAATCAGGAGTTCTCCGCCCTGAACCCAAGGGATTACATCAGGCAGATCAATAAAGTGAACCCACCGCACTAATCGATCCAAACCTGACTTTCCAGCCACAAGAGTAAGCTTGGTTAGAGAAGGTAAATTCATTATTTCCCGACAGCTGATCATAACTGGCATCCCTCCATCAATTTAAAAGCCTTCCATTTACTAAAATTTAAAAACAATTAATTTCTCTTCTGTCATTTCTTTCACTGCATACTGTGGACCTTCTCGACCAATACCACTTTCCTTAACGCCGCCGTAAGGCATATTATCCGTTCTAAAGGTCGCCCCATCATTGAAGATAACTCCGCCAGTCTCAATTTTCATAGCGCATATTCGGGCAATCTCCAAGGAATTTGTAAATACACCTGCTTGCAGTCCATATATAGAAGCATTCACCAAATCAATCGCTTCTTCAATCTCATCATAAGGAATAATGGAAAAAATTGGCGCAAATGCTTCCATACTCACAATATTCATACCATGCTGCACATTAGTTAAAATAGTAGGCTCAAACCAACTCCCACGGCGTTTTCCGCCTGCCACTACTCTGGCTCCTTGAGAGATCGCCTCATTTACCCATTCTTCTGCTCTAATCGCTTCTGCTTCACTGATCATGGGGCCAATGTCCGTAGCTGGATCAAATGGATCGCCCATAACTAATTTCGCTGTGTGTGCTGCTGCCTCTTCGCAGAATTGGTTATAGACGCTGCGATGAACATACACTCTCTGGCAGGATATACAAACTTGTCCCGCATTAGCAAAGGCATGTTTGACGCACAATCCTGCCGTCAGCTTAATATCCGCATCGTAATGGACAATATTGGCGGAGTTTGATCCTAACTCAAGAGCTACACGACGAAACCCTGCATTTTGCACCAATGTTTTCCCCACAGCAGGGCTGCCAGTGAAACTGTAGAAACCGATTCGCTGTTCTTGAGTCAAGAGTTTTCCAAGTTCCGCACCAGATCCTGTCAATAAATTGAGATAGCCATCCGGCAGCCCTGCTTCTGCAAAAATTTCACATAATAGCACTGCCGATAAAGAGACTGAAAGCATTGCAAGAAAGATGCACTGTTGTT
>CAMKSY010000188.1 GCA_946415545.1 uncultured Pelosinus sp.
GTAAAATACAAGAGGCTATCCTAGCTCTACAAATTGAACGTCAATACAGTAAAAATGAAATATTAGAACTCTATTTAAATCAAATATATTTTGGACAAGGAGCTTATGGAGTACAATCTGCATCTATCGTTTATTTCAACAAAAATGTTGAAGATTTAACATTAGCTGAATGTGCAATGTTGGCAGGCATCCCCAAAAGTCCAAATTATTATTCTCCTTTTAATAACTTAAAAGCTGCAACAGAACGGCAAGCCATAGTACTTGACCAAATGGTAAAATATGAATTTATTGATTCGCCAACATCTGTACAAGCTAAGAATGCCAAACTTCGCTTCGCAGTCCGCTCATCCCAAACAGATACGGCAGATCAGACTGCAAGCTATTTTATTGATTATGTTACGCAATATCTAATTGACAGATACGGTGCTGACGCAGTGTATAAAGATGGGCTTAAAGTTTATACCACATTAGATCTAGATATGCAGAAAGCGGCAGAAGAAGCCATGAAAAAACTTCCTAGTATCCGTACTGATAGTAATGGTTTACAGCAACCACAAGGAGCCCTTGTTGCAATTGAGCCGCGTACAGGTTATATTAAGGCAATGGTTGGCGGTCGAGGCAATGACCAATTTAATCGTGCAGTTTTAGCTGAACGTCAGCCTGGTTCAGCATTTAAGCCTTTCATTTACTTAGCCGCACTTGAGGGAGGAATGACTCCTTCATCAATGATTGACGATAGTAAAATCAGTTTTGGCAATTGGTCTCCAATGAATTATGATGAAAAGTTTCATGGATCGGTTTCCCTGCGTACAGCACTTGAACAATCTCTTAATGTACCAACCGTAAAAATTGCAAATCAGACAGGTGTTGATAAACCATTATATTATGCTCAGCAAATGGGAATTTCAACTCTGGTTCTACAGGGTTCTGTAAATGATCGCAATTTAGCAATGTCTCTTGGAGGCCTTACACGAGGTGTCACCCCGTTAGAAATTGCTAGTGCATATGGAGTATTGGCTAATCAAGGTGTACATGTAGATCCTATAACCGTTATTAAAGTTATTGATCGCAATGGTAAGACACTAGAGCAAGTCACGCCAAAGGAAAAAGCAGTTTTGAATGAACGTTCAGCATATATTCTTACTGATATGCTACGTGGCGCTATTAACAATGGTACTGGTGCGGCAGCAAATATCGGACGCCCCGCTGCTGGGAAAACAGGTACAACTAGTGATTATAAAGATGCATGGTTTGTTGGATTTACACCTGATTTGGTTGCTTCAGTATGGATCGGTTATGATACAGATGGATATTTAAACGGCATAACTGGAGGAGGCCTTCCTGCTACTATTTGGAAATCTTTTATGCAAAAATCTTTGGCAAAAATCCCCTCTCGGGATTTTATTCGCCCTAACGGCATCGTAATTGAACCGAACCCCACTCCTGTACTTACGGAACAGCCGGCCGATGATAAGCAACCTACAAATCCATTAACGCCTGATGGTAAAAATCCGAAATCACTAACTCAACAAGAAGATGACTCGAGGCCAGTTGATAAAACCCTTCCCCCTCCTCCTGCTAAATCTGATAAAAACACCGCTCCCCCTCCACCACCGAAAAAAACAACGGAGACAGACAAAAAAAATAATCCTTAAATATAAAAAACACGCGTAAATTACGCGTGTTTTTTATATTGCTGCATATACATTAATATAAACTAAAAACAAGTAGACGAGTCATCATTATTATTACAAAGCAATAAGATGATAATAATGATAATAATCCACATGCTGCCAAATCCGCCACCGAATCCACCAAATTGACGTCCGCATGCCATTGGGGTTCCTCCTCTTTCTATTGATATAAGAAGTATTATCAATTTTAAATAGATATTTTATTATTACATGAATACAAGGAGTTATCTGGTTCTAAAACTTAGGAACTCGCTACTGTATGTACTCCCTTAGAATAAGTTAAAAAAATTTTTTATATTATGAGAAACTACAATCATCATTGTTAAAGCAAAAGAGTAAAAGGATAATAATGATAATCCACCAAGATTGACCTCCACCAAAACCACAACCTCTTGCCATTATGTAATACCTCCTTAAATAGAGCATTTAAAGAGCAACTACCTAAATATCTGTCCTTCATTATTTAAGTATTGCCCTCTTTCTAGTTCAATATATGGAAGTATCTTTTAAAGTGTTACTCAATCTACTTAATTTTTTAATTACATTTTATTCTAATATCCGTCGAATGCTTTTAGGAAATTCAGAAACCATCTTCATTGATTGCATACCACTATTAACTAACTCTGTAATGTTACGAACCTTGTCGATAGTTGTTGACATTCCATCTATCCTTCTATCCATTTGCATATCTTCGGACGTTAAGCTTAGTAATATAACCATGAGCTGCAAATTAAAATTAGGATTTTTTAAGATTTGACCAATTCCACTCATAGGATTGACTGGTCTGGCTTTCTTCACTTTCTTCTCTTCCCGTTCCTCATCTTTCATTTTGATTTGTTTTGTATCTTTCACCTTCTCAATGTTTTTCTCTCCAGTCATCATCATTTCAACATCCTTACTTTCTTGCGCAACTGACCTCTTATAGTTTTTATAATGTCTCCGAAAACGCATCACTCTCACCCCTTATTCAATCAATAAGTGATATTTAATCTAATATATGATGCAATCTTACAATTGGCTATTATTGATACACACAAATTTATATTTTTGCATAAATTATAATGCTATAATTGACTTCATTTTTTTGTTGAATTGATTTTATAATAAAATGAGTGGCTATTCATTGGATAAAATAAGAGCGGAGGCGATTTTCTATGTGGGAAAATTTAGGAAACATGATGGAAATGGTAAAAAAAATTCAACAGAATGTTGATAATGCACAAGATCAGTTAAAGGCTCAACGTGTAGAGGTTTCAAGCGGTGATGTAATAAAATTAACTCTTAATGGGCAGCAAGAATTATTATCAATAGAAATTAATCCAAAATATTTATCTGTTGATAATGCAACATTATTACAAGACTTATTAGTTGCAACCATAAACAACGGTCTAACCAAGTCCCGCGAGCTGCATCAAACTGCAATGTGCAAATTAACTGGCGATCTCAATCTCCCCAAAATTCCTGGACTATTTTAAGGAGGACACATTATGCCGAACGAAAATCCTAATACGCTGCTACAATCCATAGCACACATGATTGATAACGTAGCGAATGAGGGTAGCGGCTATGATAACCTCATTCACATCTTGTCACTGCTTTGTATTCTACATATACTAAATCGTACACAGCCTCTGACGGCAGCACCTATTATTCAGAATTCACCTGCAACTACTACTAATAATGCGTCTAATCCATTACATAAGCTTTTGGGAGAGCTTACGAAAGGCGGTGGCGGTGATGGTGGAGGAGGAGGAGGCCCTTCTCCTGATATGCTCATGAGTTTATTACCTTTACTCAATAACCCACAAATTAAATCAAAGCTCAACCCTGCTAATATCTCATCTATTTTAGGTGTTTTAGGTAATTTGGGAGGTGGAGGAAATAGCGATAAACAAGGAAGCAACCAAACAGAAAAATCGGAAAAAAAAGATCCACCAGCAGCAGCTGTCACTTCCTCTTTGGCTAATTCCTCAATGGCAATCCCCCCTATAGATCCATATGTCTCTGAAAAAAAAGATTTAGGTCGCTCTTTAAACTGGAAAACTACATTTGAAAATGAGAAAGAGGTGTGAGTAGAATTCTCACACCTCTTTACTCTTGCTATTACGTATTCTATAACTGCACCACAGTTACTCCATCGCCGCCTTCATTTATTTCACCAATACTAATATCTCTGACATAATGATGGTTTTTTAAATAGGTTCTTACTCCCTTTCGCAGAGCTCCAGTTCCTTTTCCATGAATAACCAATACCGTATTTAACCCTGCTACTATCGCATCATCGATATACTTTCCTAAGGCATATTCAGCTTCTTCTACCATCATACCTCGTATATCAATTTGCCTAGAGACATCTTGGATTTTCATAAAATTCTTGTCACGATTTTTATCTTTAAGATTTTTTTTAATAGGAGCCTTCTCTTTCACTAATCGACAATCTGTAATTGCTACGTTCATTTTCATAATGCCGAGTTGAACGATTACTTCATTTGTGCCAATTGATACTACAGTTCCATTTTGCTTAAGTGTAGTTACGTACACTAGCATTCCTGGTATTAAAACGTTAGCCGCAGCAACGGGCAACAAATTATCTTCTTCGCTTTCATTATTTAAATTCTCTAGATTTTCTCGCAGACGTTTTCTACTTTTGTCAAATATTCCTTGCCTAGCAGAACTGCTATTCTTCACATTAAACTGAGCTTTTAGCTCCGTTATAATTTCTTCCGTTTCTCGTCTAGTCTTGCGAAGGAGGGAATCAGCTTCTTCTTGCGCTTTAGCTAAAATCTTATGTTTTTTCGCAGCCAATATACTTTCCTCAGTCGCTAGTTTTTCTCTTAAGATTTGCAATGTCTGTTCTTGCTGAATAACCTCTTCATGTAATTTATCATAAGCAATCTTCTGTTCTTCCAATGCATTCAAAACGGTTTCAAATTCTGCATGATCTTTATCAATAAATTGGCTAGCTTGCTCAATAATATGATTTGATAATCCCAAACGTTTACTAATTGCAAAGGCATTGCTACTCCCCGGAACACCGATCAGAAGACGATATGTGGGCCTTAATGTTTGTATATCAAATTCCACACTAGCGTTTTCGATTCCTTGTCTTGAATATGCGAAGGTCTTTAATTCACTATAATGAGTTGTAGCAATTGTTCTAACACCAATATTTAATAGATGCTCTAAAATTGACATCGCTAAAGCAGCTCCCTCATCCGGGTCAGTACCTGCACCTATTTCATCAATTAATACTAAATCTTCAGATGATATGTTGTTTAAAATTCTCACTAAATTCGTCATATGAGCCGAAAAAGTACTCAGGCTTTGCTCAATGCTTTGCTCATCTCCAATATCTGCAAAAATATTATTGAACACAGCGATTTCAGAGCCATTATGTACAGGTATAAAAAGTCCAGCCTGTGTCATCAGAGCGAATAACCCTAACGTCTTTAACGTTACAGTTTTGCCTCCTGTATTTGGACCTGTAATAAGCAATGTATTAAAATCCTTGCCAATAAAAATATCAATCGGAACCACAACGTCAGCCTCAATAAGAGGGTGCCTAGCTTGACGCAGGTTAACATAACCTTCATTATTAATAATTGGCATAGTCGCTTGCATGGTCAAGCTAAGTTTCGCTTTCGCAAATGCAAAATCGATATTAGCTAACATATCACAATTCATATAAATAGTCTCTGAGACATTCGCAACTTGTTCCGTAGTCGATCTTAAGATTCGCTCAATTTCATTTTTTTCAGCAGACATAAGTTGCTTAATCTCATTATTTAAGATTACTACTGCCATCGGTTCAACAAATACTGTAGCACCGCTGGCTGACTGATCATGAATGATTCCAGGGAAATGATTGCGGTATTCTTGTTTAATTGGTATAACATATCGCTCATTACGCACAGTCACTAATGCATCCTGAAAATATTTTTGATATTCACTAGAACGCAGTATAGCATCTAATTTATCTTTAATACGACTTTGAGATGATCGTATTTCCCTACGTACATGAGAGAGTTCAACACTTGCATCATCACGTACTTGTCCTTGCTCATTTACAATGTTCTCAATAAGATTTTCAATATTACGCAATACATTGATTTTCTCAGCATAACCAAGCAAAATAGCTAATGCTACAGGCATATCTAAAAAAAATTTTTTTATTCTTCGAGATGCATATAACGTACTTGCTACAGCTACCAATTCATCAGGAGCAAGTACAGAACCTATTTCTGCACGTTTTAACAATGTGCGAATATCACGAATACCACCAAGAGGTATACTCGTCATTGCGTCCAATATCCCTCTGGCTTCTTCTGTTTCTGCTATCTTTTCTCTCACTTCATCGATTTTACTTGCCGGTATTAATTCCTCTGCAAGTTCACGCCCCATAACAGAACTACATTTATCTGCGAGCATAGCGCGTATCTTATGATATTCTAATGTCTTTAATACGGATATATTCATTCCTTTCCCCCTAAAAATAAAGAAATATATAATTGTATTTCTTTATAATACACCACGGAAATAATGCCCTCGAGTGATATCTTCATGTTCAATAGTTTTCATCTTATCCTGCGCAAGTAAGGGATGATCTTCTCCTTGATCCAATAGTTCTCTGTAGAGTTTGCTGATTCTCCCCAAGTGATCAACAGTACTCTTCTTCCCTTCAATTCGGATACGTTTAATTCCTATTAAACCAAATTTAGGTACATGAGGTAACATACTTAATTCTTTTGCATTTAGTATATGCATACGACAATATTGATCTGTCACCACTGGAAATCTCTCGTTTTTTCGATCATTTAGCCAATAATCACGACGTAAACAAGCTTGGTTGCATTTCCCTTGGCCTAATTTCCCAAGATAGCTTCCTATCGCACAATACTCCGACACCATCAATGTTACGTACCCATGAACTAAGCATTCTAAAGCCACCTTTTGATCGCTAGCCAGTTCTTCAATTTGGGAAAAATTTAATTCTGGCGATAAAGTCATACTGGAAATACCTTGCTCAGCTAAAAAGTCTATGGATACATCATTGTATATATTTAAAGAATAATCACCGTGAAGTGGCAAGTTTGTTATTTCTTTCGCAATATGCAATGTCCCCAGATTGCTTATTGCAATAGCATCCGGCTGTAATTTTTCAAATAAAGCCAATTCCTTCTTCAATTCGTCCATCTGCCATCTCTTCACAATACGAGGAGTATTTAAGATAATTTGCTTGTTATATCCGCGTACCATACCTACAGCTTGTCCATATATCTCAGGAGTGATCATGTTATGATCGAAGGTTTCTCCGCCAAACATAATACAATCTGCACCGGATTCTAATGACACTTTGATTTTATCAATCGTATCTGCATTTACCACCAATAAAGGCTGTTGTATGCCAGCTTTATCCCGAATGATGTCCGATGATAGAAAATCTCGAGCAACATATTTTTTTCTAGGTAAATCATCACGTCGAAAGGGCATTAAGCGGGCTTGCTCTAATTCTTCAATTGCTCTGCGCCTAACATCATTAATCTCACTAATTGGCACCATCACTTCGCCAATTATATTGCATTCCAAGGTATTTATACTAAATATCGTAGATCCCAGCCGATCGATCTGCTTAGCAATCACTTCCAAAGTCAAGGGCCTCTTAATAGCTCTTTGAGCAATAAAAGAAGTCCTCGCCCGACTACAAAAACCATCTTTATCTTGTATACTAATTTCTAAAGGCTGACCTTCCTGTACAGTTACTTTGATATCAACGGCTACACGTTTCACTGCATTAGGTTCAGTAAAAAAAGTTCGTGCTCGTTCCATCAAACCCGCATCGAAGACTTTAAAGACTCGATCATTTATGCGCACAGGAGCATGCACAGGGATTGCTACTTCTGCACCAGCAGGAGCGCTAGTCACTTTCTGACTATTTACCATCATAGATGATACGGTTACACTAACTCTGCCACCAACTTTTACCCAGAAATCAACGATATCATTTATATATAAAGGCTCATCTAATTTTATAGTTGCAACACGTTCCTGATGTTGATAGTCGCTAACCCGGCCAATACGCACCCCCCGATTGTTCGGACGACGATCACTCATCATTTTACGTCCCTGCCGAGTCTTTAAGTAAGCCGTAGTGAATTCACGATTAAAGATTTGTGCCAGTTCTTTTTGTTCCTGCTCTGCAACAATATAGCCCTCTGGATTAATCAAACAAGCATCAATCGCTCGTCTATACGTATCAACTACCACTGCTACATATTCTGGCCTCTTCATGCGCCCTTCAATCTTGAAAGAGGTCACACCTGCTTGTATAAGCTCAGGTATCAGCTCTAATGTATTTAAATCTTTAGGACTTAAAAGATATTCTCCGGCATCCGCTTCTAAAAGCAAATTGTTCCCATATTCATCTACAAGAGTATAGGGCAAACGACAAGGTTGAGCGCAACGTCCACGATTACCACTTCGCCCGCCAATCATGCTACTCATTAGACATTGACCAGAATATGAA
>CAMKSY010000189.1 GCA_946415545.1 uncultured Pelosinus sp.
ATCGGTTGGCAGGCAGCCGGCTACCTTTATAAATTAGGTGGCCGGCACTTTTATTGTAGCTAGCTTAAACTTAGTTTGTATGTACGGATAAAGAATGAAAAATAATTTTCATTCGATAGTTTAATTTTCAGCTACGATAGAATGTGTATTAGTGAAAGCCGATATATAGGAAATACACACTTAACATAAGCGTTCCTTGACTATGTTGGTTCAAAAAAATAAACGGAGGTAATGAAAATATGTATGAAGTTGATGAATACACCGTGTCATTGTTGCATTTTGAGGATGAGCTGAAGGATGAGACAGGAAAAGTATGGACTGCAGTAAATGGGGCAGCCGTAAGCAATATCAAAAATAAATTTGGTGAAAGTAGTATGTATTTTAATGGGGCGCGGCAAAGCATACAAACCCCTGCAAGTGAGTCATTTGTTTTTGGGACTTCAGATTTTACTATTGATTTTTACTTAAATTGGAGCGGGGAAATTCTAGGGTCACTTGGAGCATCGACCTTATTTGGGCAAAATCCGGGTTCAGCTTGTAATGTTAGGATAAGCATATTTCCAGGTGGTATATTGAAACTATATTGTAATAATGACGCACCAATTCTCTATGAATCTCCTGTAAATACAATAATTGCCAACGTTTGGACACATGTCGCATTAGTAAGGAATGATAATGCATTCTTGGTTTTTATTGATGGAAAGCTAATAAAAAGTGTTGAGTATAAGTTAAGCTTGCCTGCCATAAATTATCCTTGGGAAATTGGTGATGAAGAAAATGCAGATTGTGGTTATAAAGGCTATATTGATGAATTTCGTATTTCGAATGTTGCCCGATGGACTTCTAACTTTAATCCTGAAACCCCACAAAATCCAAGGGAGCAAGCTTTATTACGAATTACCATGAATGATTCAAGCGAACGAGAATATAGATTGTCTACAAAAGAGATAGAAAAATTTATCAAGTGGTATGATCGTACTGTTGGTACAGGTAATACTTGTTATGTATTTGATGACATTGTTGATCTAAGTAGAGAGTATATATCCTTTGATAAGATAATTAGTTTTAAAGTGGTGCCTTTAAAAGATTAGTATGCTAGCCGTTACCTTTGGATGAGATGGAAATCTTGATTCCTAGACAAAACGGCAAGCGCTTACTATTTTGAAATATCCCTAAACTAATGCTATAATATGGTGAAAGTTATCCACAACAATCCACACACTATTCACAGGTTTATCCACAATGAAAAAATGCTGCCTTGCTCGTTTGAGTTTGGCAGCATTTCTTATTTATTTCTACTGTTTAACATTTTTAGGTATTTAACTAATAGTATATCTAAATCCTCGCTCGCTTTAATGACTTGGGGATCAGTTAGCAAGCGGCCCATTGAAACGCCGTGTAATTTAGAGCGCAGTTCCTCGATTGCTTTTTCTAGATCAGCCAATTCAAATTCAGACATATTGATCCCTCCGTGACTCTGGATAAATATAGTATGTCGTAATGATAGAGTTTTATGGCGTGTAATTATTGGGATTGACAATTGCTTTTTTACTACATAAAAAAGAGCCCTCCTAGAGGAGAGCTTAGATGGGAGAGAAGTTGTTGAACGACATGAGAGGTCGTCATGAGTAGTATGTCCGATTCAGAAGGATTATATACAGTTAGAAAAGGGGAGAATTGACGGAGGATTAGCGCGGCCAGCAGCCTTGCCAGGGCCAGCAAAATTGCCTGGGGTAGCAAGAACGGCGTGGAAAGCAGGCAAAACCAAAACCAAATCCCAAGCCGAAACCTAATCCCAGTCCTAAAAGTATACGCCGTTCCTCCTCAGATCTTTCATCCCAATCTTCAATTTGTGGTTCTTCTTGGTTGCGATAATAATCCATCATAATATCACCTCCTAGAACTATAAAACTCTTTCTATACATAATATGTTCTAGGATAAATAAGGGTGAATTAGTCAGTTATCATTTGATCGTCACATTTTTGTCATATCTTTTATCTATAATAGAAACAACAGATCAGCATAGTTGTGATTAGGGGCACCTCAAATAAAAAAATGCCCATGACTATGCTGATCGTTTATATAGATCTCCGCAAATTTTTTATTAAGGAGATGGTATTATAGTGATGTTTGGTCATTGGGTAATGAACCTATTTCAGTTTATTGTGATTGTAGGATTCCTGTTATATTTGTATCGGGTTAATAAATTATTAAGTGAATGATGCGTGCATGATAAAAGGCTCTATAGCACTGGAGATAAATAAGAATTTCATAATTGACCGTCTTGCCCTTCGTTGGTGAGACGGATTTTTTTGCCTATTTTTTATACAAGTATGATAATAATAGGAATTTTTCCATTAGTTCATTGATAAAATGTTTAGAGGAAGGTACCGGGCTTCATCATCCTGATTGCTATGAGGCTTTAAAATTATTTGGATAATCCTTATAAAACCAGTGATGAAATTGATACCATATATACCAGCTGATAAGCCATAATAGATAAGAATGATACCATGCGTAGCCATTATGATATTTGATTGTATCTGTATAATGCTCTAGAAAATATTCAGGAATTACCAAGAGTGTTGTCCATAAGAAAGCCCACTTAATTCTAGACATAGGAGAATATCTAACCCAGAACATCGCTGCAATTGGCACTGTTATTATGTTAGCAGTGAATGAAATGTCCTCAATCAATGGTAAAACTCGTATCGGAAATTTCCACCAATTAAAATACGTTGCGATATAGCACCAAAAATTTGCATAGAGCATGGCAAACATAGCGACAGGTATATAAGGCTTCATTCCTTTATATTTTAAAGCTAAGGCAAATAGAGCGATGGCAATCGCTGTATATTGGACTGCTAGTTCAATTGACAAGTGAGAATCCCTCCTGGTGGTAGTTCATGATTTTTTTGTTAGAATCTAGTACTAATATACCCGTCTCACTACATTACATACAATAAGAGATTATATTTATGTATAAGTTCTCAAGGTGCCGCATACAAGGCGGTTGGCATAGTAGAGTGTTAAAAGAAGAGGAAAATGATGAAGGGGTGTCTTTATAATGAAGATAACAATTAATGGCGGGCACTATCCAGGTCATGACAGTGGTGCAGTTGGCCGTACAGGACTGCAAGAGGCAGATGTCAATCTTGATATTATGACAAAGGTAGCGAATTTTCTTCGTGCGGTATCCTATGAAGTGCTGGAAGTACAAGTAAATGCATTGCGTCACATTGTTGATGCGTCAAAAGAATTTGGATCGGATTTGTTTATATCCATACATTGTAACGGATCTTATGATACAGAGGCTCAGGGGACAGAAACTTTTTGTTATACATTGGGGGGAGAAAGTGAAAAATTGGCTGCTTGCATTCAAAAGCAAATCATAGATCATTTAGGGACTGTGGATCGTGGCGTGAAAACAGGAAATTTTTATGTTCTTCGCATGTCACAATGTCCGGCAGTTCTTGTAGAAACCGGATTTATTACAAATGAAAGCGATGAGGCTCTGCTTGCTGATGAAGTGAAGCGTGATGAATTTGCTGCAGCAATTGCGCGGGGGGTTACTGATTATCTCAGTTCATAAAGAAACAGGGTTTACAGTGACGTTTCATTTTTCTCTATATTATTGTCTACAATAGTGCGTAAGCAATAATTTGGATGGTTTTTGAAACTTCTATTCTGACTTTTTCTACATATAGTAGAAAGGTGAAGTGGATAGGGGGAAATGGTGTGCTTAGAATGCATTCAATAATCATAAACTGGCGAAAGACTTATTTCGCAATTGCGTCTGTGATGATATTTGGCCTATTGATTGGCATGCTGGGATTTGAGTATTTAGATGAGTTGGAATTGGCTGCCATTTCGGGACAGACGGAGAAAGCACCTACAGGGAAAGTAACCATTGTTGTCAAAATATCTGATCGAGTTTTAGAGTTGCATAATGATGGCAAATTATATAAAACGTATCGTATTGCTGTTGGTAAAAGGGATACGCCGACACCCATCGGCGAATGGATAGTGATTTGGAAGTCGTTTCGATCAGGTGATATTTTCGGAACACGTTTCTTAGGCCTAAATGTTCCTTGGGGAGGGTACGGTATTCATGGTACTAATCGGCCTTGGAGCATTGGACATTTTATTAGTCATGGCTGTATTCGTTTGCGTAATAACGACATTGAAGAGCTTTTTGAATGGGTGCCAGTAGGGACACCCGTAAGGATAGAAGGGAAGAGCATCCCCATGCAGCGTACTCTGAAATATGAAGCCACTGGTACCGATGTAGTTCAATTGCAAGTAAAGCTGAAAAAACTAGGCTATTTGGAAGGGAGAGCCGATGGATTTTTTAACAGGGATACAGAAGAGGCTGTGAAGCGATATCAGCATGATCAAGGATTAAAAGCAAATGGTATTGTTGATCGAAGGATACTCGAGCTTCTAGGACATTGAGTCATTTAAAGTGAGTGGGAGCCGAGCAGATCGGAAATCTGTAAGGTGACTACACTAAACGTTAGGTTATAATTACAACCGGGATAAAGATAATAGGAGCGTCCTGCGGGATGCTCCTATTGTTTAAGGGCCGTAAGAGGGGCTTTAGCTTATCCTTTGTCGGGTTCGTTGCTGCCTATATAGTTGTTTTCCGCGAGAGCGCTATATTCTTTAGGAGGACTTTAGTGTATAATGGTGAATACATACTATAGGGTCATATATCAGAGTGGTTATTTTGATAATACTTGCATATTGGATTGAGATAAGGACAAAAATATGGAATGTCTATAGTGAGAGGAGAGATTTTTTATGCAAATAAAACGTGTTGATTCAACTATTAATACAAATAAACTGCAAGAGTCGAAAGAATTTTATATGAAGCATTTTGACTTTCAATTAGTATATGAAAGTGATTGGTACATAGAATTAATCGCAAAGGACTTGCCGACAAATGGTATTAGTTTTACATTACCTCAACGAGAAGAAGGCGAGTTTTTTAATGGAAAGGGTCTAATTATTTCCTTTCAGGTGGATGATGTAGACGCTGAATACAAGCGCCTAAAAGAAGAAGGTGTCATTATATACCAAGAGATGCAAAATAAGCATTGGGGTGAAAGAAGCTTTGTAGTCAATGACCCAAATGGTATTCATCTATACATTTATACACCGATTTCCCCAACACCCGAATACCAGAAAATTTATGACTCGTTTAAAAAAGAGTAAAATAAGAAAAAGCAGCCAAGTGGCTGCTTTTTTAGTAGTGCGCCCAGTTTGGGCGCTTACTTGTTATTGAAAGTCCAATACGGGGGTTGATAGTACCAACCGTAGCCTAGGGCTTCTATCTTTTGTGCTTTTATTTGGTAAAGTATTTCCTTGCACGGTTAAACCTCCCTCACGTTCTTACCCAAATAAACTCATTTTTTCATGCATGATGGATTTAGCTATATCGTTTCCAACGCACTCCCTGTTTCATTTGTTGCAACTTCTCATACTTTGTTTTTCTCATCCCTCTAATTCAGAATTATATAATTCATTGTCATAACTGCTGATAATTAAAGGTTTTTTATGTTGTTTCCATAACCGTAGCAGTTCTCTATGTTCGTCTACGCTGCATTTCTAATTATTATTTCATCATTGCGTTTAGTAAAAAAATATAATCCAGTCTTTGCTCCTTGACCGCCACCTTGACTAGGAAGGGTTACGCTACGCCCCCAATACCATAGACTCGCTCTTGCCCTCTGCCAATGATTTGTTTAATAGGATTTTTGTTGCTTCCTCCGATAGGAAATATTTATCTTCCACTTCCGCCTCTAAGATGTCCGCTAATGAACGCTCGTTATCTGCCTTGGGGCACTCTGAAATTCTTAGAGTTAAGCACTTGCCATTCCGCATTCATACTCGCACTCATCCAAGGTTCTGAGGATTGTCTCGAACGTATTCCCCTCATTATGGTTAAGGAGTCCACCGACATTTTCAAGGAATAAATAGAGAGGGCTGAGTATAGAAGAGAACCGCATAATCTCAAAGAAGATAGTTTCTTTAATGTCTTCGAATCCTTTTCTATTTCCAGCAAATAAAAAAGTCTGGCATGAGAATCCTGCGCAGATAGCACTTGGATTTCCGCTTCTTCGAATATCGTCATCTGTAATGCTTCTAACGTCATGTCCTTCCCACTCTAAGACTGCACATATAAAAGCCAATATTCACCCTCCCTTATTTAGGTATTATGTCTACAAAAAAATCACATGTTTTGAAATATATCATATTATGTATTAAACCTCCTATTTATCTTGATTGGTTCATTAAAGATGGCTGCTTCTTCAGAGAGCAGTCCATTTTTAATTTTTATAAACTCAAACACCAAACTAAATGTGAGGAATATTATATATTAAGACACTTCCAAATTATTGTTGCTTACATAGCAACGATCTGCTGACTGGCCTCTTTTGATCAGTCAGTATTTCCTTTCTTACACTTTAATAACAAATATCTGTATTTTAATGGTGCCACGTACTACTTTTGACTTGTAGATTTATTGCCAGTATTTATACTTTAGAAAATATCAATTGAAATATTGACGTTTATTCACTTGTTTCCTCCGAATTTGACCGCTACTATATGAGCGTGATGTAATCCTAGTAGTTGAAATTGATTTAGTACTCGAATCGTCTGTGGATCAACACAGGCGTTTTTTCTTTTTGTATGGAAACAAAGACGACTGAGAATAATGCTCTGCCCAAGGGATCTTAGGTTAGACATATAGCCTTTCCATTGTGGCTCTTCATGCTTGTCCACGATATTATCCCGCCCTATTGTAGCCATACCGAGCTGCACTTTATTGGTTTTTAGATGCATATAGGACAGCCAGAAGTATTGTAAGCTCGACCATAGTAATGACGATTTCATCCGGTGGATTCGTCTCACCCCGCTCATATGTACCAATCGATTTGCAGCTTATATTCAAAAGTCCTGGGATTCTAAATAAAATCCAATCTCCAGCAATATAAATGCCTGCAAGAGCTTTTAACATTGCTACTTGCTAAGCTGTATGGCGATGTTAAATATGTATGTATCCATTACGCCTTCCTTCCATTGCTTGTCCGATTTTACTTCGCCGAATATCATCCGGCCTTTTGTTCTTTTAATAGCTCAGAGGCTCCTCCCGATTCGATCATAGACATAATTACTTGCGCTACTACTTTCGCAAAGTTTTCTTTTGCCTGCTCTGTGACTGGCAGAGCAGGCTGTGGTTTATTCATTCTCACTCCCTCCCCCTACAAGGTATGAACTACTGCTTGTTCAAAATTACAAAAGTATGTTTGTGCTTAACGCTATCTCCACGTCTTCTAATAAAGACTGCAAGGAAAATTAAAAATTATAGTGACCGCGCCATGCGCTGGGCAGCAGAATGTCTGTCGTCAGAAAACGATCTCCTAGACGTAATCGGCAGTGGCTTGTTCTAACCTTGTGAAATGGCGGAAATTTACTATTGCTGAAGATTTGCCAGTTTTTAGAATGAGGCTATTTGGAAGCAACTTTTTGAAATAATGATGGAAATTCTATAATTTAACGTATATGACATAGCAAAAGACACAGCACTATTCCACTTAGCATGGACAAGCCGTGTCTTTTTAAAAAGTAAATTAGTATTTCTATTATTAACCACCGACTATATATATAGATACAAAAGCACTTAGGAAAGGCGCTGGTGTAAGTGTATAGTTATTATTGTCAATATTGTGGATGGCTACCTGATCTCCAGCAGCGAGGGTAAGCATAACTACACCTGTTATATCTCGGCCTGCAGTCTCAATACTGTATTGATCGATGCCATTGACTGCTACTGCAATATTCGTAGCATCATTATTTGTAATATAGACTGCAAATTCGATATTATAGGTGCCTGACGAATTAACTGTAATGACATCTGAGCCAGCAGTATGAGTAATTCCTGTTGTTGCCGGAAGAGTATTGCTAAAGGTCACGTTGGAACCAGATTCTATCGTTCCGCCAGCAATATTATAAATATAACCAAATGCAGCTAATCCTGTACCTGTAGAACCCGTTGGCCCAGTAGCTCCAGTAGCTCCTGTAGAGCCCGTAGGCCCTGTGGCTCCTGTATCTCCCGTTGCACCTGTAGGTCCAGTATCTCCGGTTGGCA
>CAMKSY010000190.1 GCA_946415545.1 uncultured Pelosinus sp.
GATCAGAAGCGAAACCAGCGTCTCCTTATCACTAGGACGTCCTTCACGCTTGATAAAGCCACCCGGAATTTTACCTACCGAATATAATTTTTCTTCATAATCAACTGTCAGTGGGAAAAAATCGATACCCTCTCTTGGCTCTGCAGATGCTGTAGCAGTTACTAATACTGCAGTATCCCCATATCTGACGAACACTGATCCACCAGCTTGCTTAGCCATTCTGCCTGATTCTATAATCAGGGGTCTATCTCCAAGTTGCATTTCGATTTTATACATATATGGCATTCCTCCTCTGTAACCCTTACTCTCTCTACCAAAGATTAACACTTCGACATTTTTTTTAGTATTTCCTTTATTATTAACAGTTAATCTATAAAAAAATACTTCTTGCAATAAAAAGAAAAGACTTGGCTTGTGCCAAGTCCCCACTTGTTACTTTCTGAGATTTAATTTCTCAAGAATAGAACGATAACGCTCTATATCGTTGTTGCGTACATAGTTCAATAATCCTCTACGTTGACCAACCATTTTTAAGAGACCGCGTCTAGAATGATGGTCTTTTTTATGCTCTTTTAAATGATTTGTTAAGTAGTTGATACGTTCAGTTAAAATAGCTATTTGCACTTCTGGTGATCCAGTATCAGCTTCATGCGTACGGTATTTCTCAATCAAAGATTGTTTTAATTCTGGTGTTAACAAAATAGGCACCTCCTTTTTATAATAATCCCCATTAGCCAAGACAATCGTTGGAGAATCGAATATCCTCGCTATGGTTACTTTCAATGATGACTTTCATCAAACATCAACAAAATATAGTTTATCATAAATCAATGCAATTGTAAATAATAAGTACTATTTTCCCTGAGGAGTTTGGTAATATTTTTGGGCAGCCACGATGTCTTTTGCTATTTGTAACTTAAGTTCTTCAGAATTGGAAAAGGTTTGTTCATCTCGAATATGATTCAAGAATCTCACGGTAACTGTTTCTCCATATAAATCTCCAGAAAAATCCAAAATGTGTACTTCTATACGACGTCCTATATCATGAAAGGTTGGATTCGTGCCAATATTGGCAATCCCATTGTATTGATTATCTTGGATGATAAGTTTAACTGCATAAACTCCATTCTGAGGGACAGCAAGACCTGAGGCAATTCCTAGATTAATTGTTGGATAGCCTAATAGACGGCCTCGTTTAGCACCGTGGATAACCCTGCCTTTTAATGTCACTGGTCTACCTAAAAGAATTGCTGCTTGCTGCACTTGCCCTGTTGTGATCATCTGGCGTATTAATGTACTGCTGACCATAACATCATCTACGTATACTGTGGGATTTATTTCTGTTGTGAATCCATATTGCAGCCCAAATTTTTGTAAAAGCTCAGGAGTACCACAACGCTTATATCCAAAGAAATAGTTTGGACCGATGAGAATATGCTTTGGATTTAGTTGGTCTATTAATAAATGAATAAATTGAGATGCCGACAATTTTAGAAACTCTGAAGTGAAAGGGATATTTAATAAAATATCCACACCTAAATTTTTTACTAATTCAACCTTTTCATCTTGCGTAACGATTTGTAAAGGACATCTTTCTGGAGCAATAATGGATAAAGGATGATTACTAAAGGTGAAAACGACACTTGTTCCATCTAGTTGCTTTGCAGACTCTACAGAACGAGATATTACTTTTTGATGACCAATATGTACACCATCAAAAGTTCCCAAGGCAACTGTAATTCTAGGATACTGATCTTTTAAAGTTTTCAGTTGATTTAAAACTTCCATCTATTCCACCACACAATAACAATAATATTAGAAAATCTATCTATGGAACTCGATTAGAAAGCTCTTTTAGATAGATTTCTTTTTGATTATTCTAATTTGATTACTTTTATTGGCGTAATCACTGCAGTATCAGTATTTAATTGCCCGATTCCGATAAATGAATGGTCTTGATCATAAATTCTCAATACTGATTGCTTAGAAACAGAAACAGTAATACTAGAATCTACAATATTCTGACCATATTGAAATGCTTGTGCTAGCTTGGGAGTCAATATTATTTTAGGTATATATCCAAGAGCATAATCTAGAGGTAGAAGAGCAACAGGAGGATTGTTTTCAATTTCTTGTAAGGTAAAAGAATTGTCCAAAGAAAAATCTCCTACATGAGTACGTACTAGAAAAGACATAACGACAGGACAATTTATTTTCTTACCTATGTCAGAACATAAAGAGCGAATATACGTTCCTTTGGAGCAGGTTACATCAAATAAGATACGAGTATCATCTAGCTGTAATAAAGTTATATTATGAATTGTAATACTACGTGGCTGGCGCTCTACTGTTATACCGGCTCTTGCTAATTCATATAATTTTTTCCCTTGCATTTTTATAGCTGAGTACATAGGGGGAATTTGCTCAATCGTACCAATAAATGACGATAATATCTTTTTAATTTCTGATTTCACAGGCATAGCACAAACCGCATTGTTAATAATAGTCCCAGTATCATCGCCAGTATCCGTTTCATAACCAATAGTGAGTTCAACACGATAGCTTTTGTCAGTATCTGTCATATATTCAAGTAATCGAGTAGCTGATCCTAATGCAACTGGCAAAACACCAGACGCTGCAGGATCTAAAGTACCGGCATGACCTACACGCTTCAGATGATAGGTTTTACGAATAAACGAAACAACATCATGTGAGGTCATACCAGGTGGTTTTAGAACATTTATCAATCCACTCGTCATAGCAACGTCTCAGTTAATTGTAATTGTTTTATAGCAGAACTAAGGACTCTTTTTTGGACATCTTCAATTTTCCCCATGATAGCACAACCAGCTGCGCGTATATGCCCACCACCACCAAAAGAAAATGCGAGTTTGCTTACATCCACTGTTTTTGAGCGAAAACTAATTCTAATCGTACCTTCGTTCATAATTTTAAACATGATAGCAATTTCAACACCTTCAATAATACGTGGATAATTGATAAAGCCTTCAGTACTATCTAAATTATCAAGAGTATCTGGTGATACAGTTATTGTAGCAATTTTACCATGGTGATAAAGTTTTAGAGTTTCTAATACTTTTGCTAAGGTTAATATACTTTCTAGTGGTTTGGTCTCCATGTATTCGGAGATAGAATTTGGATTGGCTCCGCATTCTATTAAGTCAGCAGCATAACGCATGGTTTGTACTGATGTATTTGCATAACGGAAAAAACCACAGTCAGTAGCAATAGCCGTGTACAAACAGGTTGCTATCGTAGGAGTCATTTTGGCATTTAATACGCGTAGCAATTCTAAAATGATTTCCCCAGTTGCTGCTGATTGACTATTGATATACCAATAGTCAGCAAATTTAGTATTAGAAATATGATGATCAATATTTAAGATGGGAGCATTTACATGATCTTTCACTTTACCAATACGTTCAATATCGCTGGCATCAAGTACTACTAATAAATCAGCACTTATTATTTTTGTCGTCGGTTTACCAATCATTTCATAGTCAGGAAGAAAATTATATAATGCAGGTACTTCATCATCAAGCACCATTTTTACACTCTTTCCTCGTGAAGTAAGATATTCATTTAGAGCCAACATAGATCCCAAACAGTCACCATCTGGATGAACATGAGCAGTAATAATAATAGTGCTGCTATTTTGTAAAAGTTCAGCAATCTGCTTAAGTGAAAAATCCATAATTTATTGATTGCCCTCTTCCTGCTTGATTTTAATTAATAATTCTTGAATATGAGCACTATAATCTAAGGACTCATCAAGATGCAAAGATAATTCAGGAGTGATTCTCATTCGAATACGCTTACCAATCTCGCTGCGCATGTAGCCTAAAGAACTCTGCAATCCTTTCCAAGTATCAGCTTTTTGTTCATCACTGCCCATTAAGCTAACATAGATTTTTGCACTACGCAAATCACCAGTTGCTTCAACTTGAGTAATCGTTGCAAAACCAACACGTGGATCTTTTAATTCGGTTAAAATAATTTTACTGATCTCTTGCTTTATAAACTCCTGAACTTTTTCAACTCGTAGTTGGCTCATATATATCCTCCACCTTTAACCTTTAGGTTTTATTTCTTCCATAGTGAAAGCTTCAATAATATCGCCTTCTTTAATATCACGGAATTTATCAATTGTAATACCACATTCATATCCTGCAGCTACTTCTTTTACATCATCTTTAAAACGGCGTAGGGACTCTAGATCACCTTCATGTATTACAATGCCATTACGGATTACACGAACTTGAGAGGAGTTAAGTATTTTTCCCTCTAAGACATAAGCACCAGCAATAACAACCTTTGAAATTGTAAACAACTGGCGTATTTCTACACGACCTTGAATTACTTCTTTATATTCTGGTGCCAGCATGCCTGTCATAGCAGCTTCCACATCATGCAATGCTTCATAAATAACACGATATAATCGAATGTCTATCTTTTCAGATTCACCGGCTTTACGGGCATTACCATCTGGACGGACATTAAATCCTATAATTAATGCATTAGAAGCAGAAGCTAACATTACGTCAGACTCATTAATAGCACCTACTCCAGCATGCACAATGTTTACTCTTACTTCTTTATTGTTGGTATTTAAAGCTAGTAATGACTGACGTAATGCTTCAACAGAGCCCTGAACATCGGCTTTAATAACAATATTAAGATCTTGAATATTCCCATCTTGAATTTGCTTAAATAAATCATCTAGTGAAACTTTCTGAGATTGCATTAATTCATCTGTACGCCTTTTAGCAATACGTTTTTCAGCTACTGCTCTTGCTATTTTTTCATCGACGGCAACAAGAACATCACCTGCTTGTGGTACATCAGCCAAGCCAAGTACCTCTACTGGAGTAGACGGTTCAGCTTTTTTTACTTTCTCACCACGGTCATTTACCATGGCTCGAACTTTACCGTAGGCAATTCCAGCAATAATAGTGTCACCGATATGCAGAGTCCCTTTTTGCACTAATACAGTAGCAACTGGGCCGCGTCCTTTATCAAGCTTTGCTTCAATAATTGTACCATAAGCTTGACGATTAGGGTTTGCTTTAATTTCTTGCATTTCTGCGACTAATAATATCATTTCCAAAAGCTCATTTATACCAGTTTTCTTCTGCGCAGAAACTGGTACCATGATGGCATCGCCGCCCCAATCCTCAGCAACAAGACCGTAATCAGAAAGCTGTTGTTTAATCCGGTCAGGATTTGCACCAGGACGATCTATTTTATTAATTGCTACGATAATAGGAACATTAGCAGACTTAGCATGATTGATAGCTTCAATCGTTTGTGGCATAACACCATCATCTGCGGCTACAACTAAAATCGCAATATCTGTTACCTGTGCGCCACGAGCTCGCATAGCAGTAAAAGCTTCATGCCCAGGAGTATCGAGAAAAACAATTTTTTTGCCTTGGCAAGTTACTTTATATGCACCAATATGTTGTGTAATTCCACCAGCTTCTTGGGCAGTTACATGAGTTTGTCTGATTGCATCCAATAATGATGTTTTACCATGATCGACATGTCCCATAACGGTAACAACTGGTGGTCTGAGAACAAGGCTGGATGGATCATCTTCAATTTCTGCAATTTCGGTGGGGTCTTCTTCAGGTGGCAATTCTAATACTTCAACTCCAAATTCTGTTGCTAACAATGAAGCCGTTTCAAAATCAAGATCTTGATTTATCGTAGCCATAACACCAAGCATCATAAGCTTTTTGATGACTTCACCAACATCACGACATAATTTGCTCGATAGTTCTTTAACTGTGATAGATTCACCTAATTTAACGCTTTTAGGCTTTGGTGGTTCAATTTTAACCGCTGGTGCGGCACCACGGGATTGGAAACCACGATTTGCTTGCGGTCGTCTATTGAAATTGCCTCCCCCTTGGTTTCGCTGAGCGTTATTATTGTTAGTAGAGCGGTTGTTATTCGATTGAAATTTATTAGGAGCAGCAGGCCTAGATTGTACAGGAGGCTGCTGGGTTCCTGCATTCCTTGGTTGAAAATTTTGTTGTTGTGGACGTTGTTGATTCTGGGTATTTTGCTGTGAACGTTGTCCTTGGAAAGGTGCTTGTTGTGAACGTTGTTGATTTTGGGTATTTTGCTGTGGACGTTGTCCCTGGAACGGTGCTTGCGGCGGACGTTGTTGATTCTGGGTATTTTGCTGTGGGCGTTGTCCTTGGAAAGGTGCTTGTGGCGGACGTTGCTGACTTTGTTGCGGTCTGTTTTGATTAGATTGACTTTGCCAAGGACGTTGTGGTTGCTGATTAGAAGAAGGACGTTGTTCACTACTATTACTTAGCGCTGGCTGCCTGCCATCAATTCCAGCAGAACGGGTTGCTTGCGTTGGTTGTTCTTGAGTTCTTGCTTTATTTTCAATAGTTGAGGTTCCTGCTGTAGGTGTAGAAGTGATTTTATGCGCAAAGGTCCGGGTAATAACATTCTTAGCATCTTCGTCCACACTACTCATATGATTTTTGGCTTCCATATTGTTACGGTTTAAAATATCAATAATAACTTTACTTGTTGTGTTAAAATCTTTGGCTAATTCATATATTCTATATTTGGACATTCATCTACCCCCATTTTCTTTTTTCAATAGTGAGTTATAATACTTAACTATTGAGTAATTTCTTAACTGCATTTGTGAATCCAATATCTGTTATTGCTAATGCAGCGCGATATACTTTTCCGATACATTGTCCTAACTGCTCTTTTGAAAATATTTCATAAAGATCAACTTTGTAATAGGCAGCCATATCATTATAACTTTTTTTTGTAGCATCTGAGCAGTCTATGGCGACGATAAGAAGTTTAGCTTTACCAGATTTTATTGCCTTTTCAACAGATAACTCTCCTGATGAAATTTTCCCTGCTTTTTGTGCTAAACCGAGTAATGAAATTACCTTTTCTTCTTTGATCATGTTATAATCCCGGATCGTAATTGCTCATATAATTCAGGATTAATCACTCTTTTTAATGCTCGTTCGAGTCTTTTTTCTTTAAATGCTTTTGCCAAGCATTGTTCATTGCAGCAAATATATGCGCCTCTTCCTGATTTTTTACCGGTTGAATCTAAAATAATATCATCATCAGGAGTGCGAACAATTCGCAATAACTCTTTTTTATTTTTCATTTCTTGACAACCAACACACATACGTTGAGGAGTTTTTTTCTGTATAACCATAGAATCCCCCTAAGAACCAACTTGAGATTCGCTTTTAATATCAATTTTCCAACCAGTAAGTTTGGCAGCTAGACGGGCGTTTTGACCTTCTTTACCAATTGCTAAGGATAATTGATAATCAGGCACTACCACTCTTGATATTTTCTCAACTTCATTAATTTCTACACTGACTACCTTAGCTGGACTTAATGCATTAGCGATATATTTAGCAGGATCAGTATTCCATTTTACGATGTCAACCTTTTCACCTTTCAGTTCATTAACGATTGATTGTACACGCATGCCTTTATGACCAACACAGGCCCCTACCGGATCAACATTTTCATCACGTGAATATACTGCGAATTTCGAACGTAGGCCTGGTTCTCTAGCAACAGACTTAATTTCAACAATTCCATCGTGAATTTCTGGAACCTCTAGCTCAAATAATCGTTTTAATAATCCTGGATGTGTTCGGGATACTAATATCTGAGGTCCTTTTGTTGTTTTTTTCACTTCAATTATGTACGTTTTTAATCGGTCACCATGTTTATAGACTTCCCCGGCAATTTGTTCAGAAGGAGCTAAAATGGCTTCTGCTTTACCAAGATCAATAAAAACATTTTTTTGTTCAATACGCTGAACAATACCAGTTAGAATATCACTTTCTCTATTTGAAAATTCATCATAAATAATACCGCGTTCCGCTTCTCGAATACGTTGCACTACTACCTGCTTGGCTGTTTGAGCTGCAATTCGGCCAAAATTTTTCGGTGTAACTTCCACTTCGACAATATCTTCTAAATCGTAGCGTATATCTAATAATCTTGCCTCAGTGAGATCAATTTCCAGACGTGAATCGGTTACTGCCTCAACAACTGCTTTACGGGCATAAACATGAATTTCACCTGTTGTGCGTTCTAATG
>CAMKSY010000191.1 GCA_946415545.1 uncultured Pelosinus sp.
GCTAAAAATAAAGAGTCTTTTCCATTACCAGCTGTAGCATCTACTAAAAATTTAGCCATATTTATTTTATTTATTAGTAACTGCTGTGCGATTTTTATAGCATTAAAGGTTTGCATTCTTGTCACTCCGCCACAATTTTATTCGTAAGGTCTCGTAATAACTTCTGTTATTCAGACGTATAAATTGAGCACTAAAGGGAGACCGCTTTATTAATACTGTATCATTTGCGATTAAACTATATACGGTTTGCCCATCAATAGTTAGAACAACATCTTCCTGGCTGCCTGTCATCTCAACTTTAATTTCTTCTTTTTCAGAAACAACCAATGGTCTAACATGCAAAGTATGAGAACAAATGGGTGTTAATGCCATAACTTTTAATAATGGATTAATGATCGGACCGCCTGCGGATAAGGAATATCCTGTAGAACCAGTAGCTGTAGCAATAATTAAACCATCAGCAGCATAATTTGTTGTTAGTATATTGTCTAAGAATACATTAAACTTAATCATGCGCGAGACACCACTTTTACTTATAACAACATCATTAAGAGCAGACGACACGTGAATGAGTCTATTATGTCGAAGAATCATTGCATCTAACATTAAATGTTCTTCAATCTGATACTCTCCTTCAATAAGCTTATCTAAAGATGCATTCAGATCAGGCAATTCTATCTCTGTTAAAAATCCAAGCCTGCCCATATTAACTCCGCAAAGAGGTATACCCATAGCGGAGATTTCTCTTGCAGTATTTAATAACGTCCCATCACCGCCTATCGTTAAACCTACAGTTATTTGTTCTATCATATCTTGCTGGCTACAGCCTAGCTCTGGATAACCGATTTTTTCTGCAACATCTTTTAGTAATAGTATTCGCACACTACGTTTTTGCAAATACTGTATCACTTGAATCAAGATGCTGACAACACTTTGCTTATTAATATTAGGAAATAGACCTACTGTCAACACAAGCAATCCCCCAATTAATTAAGTACACCACAGGCAGGCGATTTTACATCACCTGCCCTAATGTATCTTTATATAGAATTCACCTATAATTGGTCAATTCCTCTGTCATATTTTTATTTTTACACTGCATTCGCATGAGCTTCTTTTACAACCTCTTCAATCGTCTCAACCGTAACGTTTATATCTGAGGAAAAATTTGCTAGGTAAACGAGATATTCGATGTTTCCTTCAGGTCCTTTTACAGGTGAATAGGTAAGGCCAAGAGGTGTAAAACCAATATTACATGCATGCTCAATAATATTAAAAATAACTTCCTTATGCACTAACGGGTCTTTAACGACTCCCTTTTTTCCAACTTTTTCACGTCCAGCTTCAAATTGCGGTTTAATCAAAGCAACGACGGCTCCAACTGAAGATAACAACGTTTTAATAACCGGCAGCACTTTAGTTAAAGATATAAATGCTACATCAATTGAAACGAAATCTAGAGTTTCCCCCAGCTGCTCTAAAGTAACATTTCGAATATTAGTACGCTCCATGTTAATGACTCGACTATCCGTTCGTAGAGACCATGCTAATTGTCCATAACCAACATCAACAGCATATACTTTCTGAATCCCATTCTTTAATGCACAGTCTGTAAATCCGCCCGTTGAAGCACCAATATCAGCCATAATCTTGTCTTTAAGATTTATATTGAAATACTCTAAAGCTTTAGCAAGCTTCAGGCCGCCTCGGCTAACATACCCAATATTATCTCCTGTGATTAGTATCTTACTTTCAACGGGTACTAAAGTGCCTGCTTTATCTACCTTTTGTCCATCAACTAAAACTAGGCCTGCCATGATACAGGATTTAGCTCTTTCTCGACTGGGAACTAAGCCTTTTTGTAGTAATAATATATCTAATCTTTCTTTGTTAATCTTACCCATTAGCATCACACCTTATTTTTTTGGACAAATGATTTTGCGGCAGAAGCAATGCCAACTGCATGTAATCCATATTTTTCTAAAATTTGATTGCGTGCACCTTGTTCAATAAATTGATCCGGAAATCCTAATCGCAAAACATTTACATGATCAATGTTTTGATCATGTATATATTCCAATACACTAGAACCAAAACCACCAGCTAAAATATTTTCTTCAACTGTAATGATACTTCCAACAGTTTTACATACCTTTCTTACCATCTGCTTATCTAGTGGCTTTATAAATCTAGCATTTATCACACATGCCGATATACCTTCTAAAGCTAAGATTTCTCTTGCCTTTATACAGGTTTCAACCATAGAGCCAACTGCTAAAAAAGCTACATTTGTACCATTCTTCACTTCATCTGCAATGCCAATTGCAAGTTGTTGCAATGATTGATCAATCGGCACACCTAATCCACTCCCTCTAGGGTAACGAATCGCTACGGGTTCATTCATATTAAGGGCAGTGAATATCATATGCCGTAATTCATTTTCATCTTTTGGTGCCATAATTGTTAGATTAGGAATATGCCGTAGATAGCTATAATCAAATAGTCCATGATGTGTCGGTCCATCTTCTCCTACAATACCAGCACGATCTAAAGCAAATAATACAGGAAGCTTTTGCAAACAAATGTCATGTAAAATTTGATCATAAGCCCTTTGAGCAAAAGTAGAATATAAAGCTACAACGGGTCTCATTCCTTTGGTAGCCATACCTGCAGCCATAGTAACAGCATTTTGTTCCGCAATACCGACATCAAAAAAACGTTTGGGGAATTCATCTGCAAATTTTTTAAGTCCTGTTCCTTCTGGCATTGCAGCTGTTATTGCAACAATCCGCTTATCCTGTTTAGCTAAATGACGTAGTGTATCACCAAAAATAGCAGTATAGGTTGGTGTATTCCCAGATTTTATGACTTCACCAGATTCAATACAATACGGACCAACACCATGAAATTTATCAGGATTACATTCCGCAGGCTTATATCCTTTTCCTTTGCAAGTAAGAACATGAATGAGTATTGGTCCCTGCATTTTTTTAGCTTTTTCTAATACTTCGCTTAACAGCTGAAAATTATGTCCATCAATGGGGCCAATATAATTAAATCCTAATTCTTCAAAAAGAACACCGGGGACTAATAAATAGCGTAAACTATCTTTAACACGTTCTACTGTTTTTGCCACGCTTTCACCAATTGCAGGGATACGGCGCAATAAGAATTCGATATCTTGCTTTATTTTTGTATATTTAGGTTCTGTTCGTATTTTAGACAAATATTCTGACATAGCACCCACATTTTTAGCAATTGACATTTCATTATCATTAAGTATAACAATCATATTAGTACCTGTATGCCCAGCATGGTTCAATGCCTCATATGCCTGTCCTCCAGTTAGTGAACCATCTCCGATAACAGCCAGTATGTGTTCTTTATCACCTGCAATATCCCTGGCAAGTGCCATTCCCAACGCAGCAGATATAGAAGTACTTGAATGTCCTGTGCCAAAGAAATCATGTACACTCTCGCTAATTTTCGGAAAACCACTAATACCGCCAAATTGGCGTAAAGCGACGAATCCGTCTCTTCTTCCTGTTAGAACTTTATGTACATAGGACTGATGCCCAACATCCCAGACAATCTTATCAATAGGACTATTAAATACTCTATGTATCGCAAGAGTCAACTCCACGACACCTAAATTTGGTGCTAAATGTCCTCCTGTTTTTGAAACAGAACATATTAAAAAATGGCGTATTTCCTCAGCCAATATCTTGATCTGTTCATGTGATAATTTTTTTAAATCTTGGGGCTTGTCAATGCCCTCAAGTATTGTCTTCAAATGTAACAACTCCCGTTCCCCCGTAATCAATTGCAGTAATTAACCTACAAAATTCTTAAAAGCGTAGGCTATTGAAATTCCTAGTATAGCCCCTGCTAATACTTCTAGTGGAGTGTGTCCTAATAATTCTTTTAACCGAATATCACGAATCGTATGCTCTGCTCGTAGTTCACGTACTAATTTATTTATTACTTTCGCTTGTTTTCCTGCAGCTCTACGTACTCCAGCGGCGTCATACATTACAATACTTGCTAGTACAATAGTTACCGCAAATAAGGAAGAGGTAAATCCATCATGAAGTCCCACAGCCCAAGCCAAACTCATAACCAAAGCTGTGTGAGAGCTAGGCATTCCACCAGCTCCAACTAAACGTTCAAAATTTAAGGCACCGTGTTTCCAATAGGAAGTCAGAGTCTTTAATATTTGAGCACAGAACCAAGCAGACATAGCAGTGGCCAATATTATATTTTGTCCAAGGATAACAACGAAATCTGCCACCAAAAAAACACCTCAATTATCGCGTGTTAATAAAGCCCTTACCAATTCTCTTAAAATATCTGCTTCCTGTCCAAAATGTTTTAATGCTTGTAGAGCATTAGCTACAGCTTGATTTGCCATCTCTTGAGCTTCACCTAAAGAATATAAGGTTACATAGGTTGCTTTATGATTTTTAATGTCACTTCCAATGGGCTTACCAATTTTATCCTGAGTTCCTGTCACATCCAAAATATCATCTGTAATCTGAAAAGCCAGACCATATTGCTTAGCATATTCTGTTAATGACGCAATCTGCCACTCTTCTCCACCGGCTAATTGTGCTCCGGCTCTTACAGCCGCTTTAAATAAAGCTCCCGTTTTCGCTTGGTGCATATAACTGAGAGTATCAATGTCAATCTTTTCCCCTTCGGAAGATAGATCGATTACTTGTCCTCCTATCATTCCCAAAGCCCCAGCTGCATTACTGATCTCTCTAACTACTTTTATTAATACATCAGCTTGGACTCCAGGCTGAGCAAGCATAACTGTAAATGCTGCAGTTAATAATCCATCACCTGCTAGAATTGCCATGCCCTCACCAAAAACTTTGTGACTGGTTAATTTTCCTCGTCGATAATCATCATCATCCATTGCTGGTAAATCATCATGAACTAATGAATACGTATGAATCATCTCTAATCCGCAGGCCACATTTAGAAAGTCACTACCTTTTCCACCTATGGAATCAGCAGCTGCCATAAGAAGAATGGGACGCAAGCGTTTTCCACCAGCAAATAAGCTATAACGCATTGCTTCAAAAATCTTTGCTGGATATACATTTTCATTAGGAACAAATGCAGCTAATGCATGATCAACAATCTTACCTTTTTCTTGACAATATTGTTTTAACATGAACTGTCCTCCTGTAATTGTAGAGGTCTTTCTATTATTTTCCCCTTTTCCTCTGATAAAATTTTATCAATTTGCTGTTCTGCAAAATTTAATTTCTGTAAACAATTTTTTGATAAATTTATACCTTCAGCAAAATGTTCTAGTGACTCATCTAAAGGCAGCTCACCTTTTTCCAACTGTTTAACAATAGCTTCCAGCTTTTCTAAAGCCTGTTCAAAACTAATATCATGTTGGTCTTCTTTTTTCTTAGCTCTTGCCATGATGCTCCTCCTGTATATGAATTATCTCTGCGTCTACCCTTCCTTGATTTAATACAATCTCAATCTTTTGACCGGGTTGCAATGCAGCAGTGTCTTTAACCACCTGACCATCTAACGTATGTACAATACTATAACCTCGTGCTAATACAGCGAGAGGATTCAGCATCGCTAATTTTTCTGCAGTAATTGTAAACGTATGTTTTTTATCTCGGGCAATTACCTTTATTGACTGTTCTAACCGTTGCATACAATTGTCTAAGGCTTGCTGCCGATCTGCCAACACTTCATAAGGATAGGTAAAGACTCTACTCAGAGTAGATTGCTCGAGTCGCCTAAAATGATGCTGTAATACATTACGTATATTACTTTCTAACATATTATGCAAGGTCGACACATATTTATACAATTCCCTAACATCTGGTACAACAAATTCTGCTGCCTGAGATGGAGTCGCTGCTCTGCGATCAGCAGCAAAATCTGCTAAAGTATAATCTGTCTGGTGACCTACGGCTGATACAATTGGAATTTCTGATGCAACAATGGCTCGTACTACTCTTTCATCATTAAATGCCCATAATTCTTCAATAGAGCCACCACCACGTCCAACAATAATAACATCTACATTATTCAACGCATTAAAGACTTCAATCCCATGTACAATCTGCATAGGTGCTTCTGGTCCTTGTACCTGCACAGGATAAAGTTTCAATACAATTCCTGGATGGCGCCGCTTTGCTACGATTATAATATCTTTTATTACTGCGCCTGTAGCCGAAGTAAGGATACCCACAACTTTAGGCAATACGGGCAAGTCCTTCTTTAGTGTATCAGCAAATAAGCCTTCATTTTCTAATTTTTCTTTGAGCTGAGTAAAAGCCAAGCTTAACTCGCCAATTCCATCAGGTACTAGCTGATTCGCATATAGCTGATATTGCCCATCTCGCTCAAATACTGTTATTTGTCCCCCAACAATTATTTTCATACCATCTTTAGGTTCGAATTTTAAAAATTGGGCACGACTTTTAAACATTACAACTTTGATTGTTGCATTGCTATCTTTCAACGTAAAATAGCAATGACCAGAGTAATGCTTCTTAAAATTTGATATTTCTCCACGTATGAATACAGAGCTAACTTTAGAATCATATTCAAAAAGTTGTTTTATATATTTTGTTATTTCACTTACACTAAAGATATTCATAAATCACCTTTGTCCAACAATGTAATTTATTGTTTAAACATACTTTTTTAAGATAGAATAGTTACATCAACTAAGCTTTCTTTATCATATAACAAGAGTACAAAAAAAACCAGACAAAAGTCTGGGTAGTCTCCTTCAATATCGGCGCTGATCGATATATGGACGTGCTATATATCCACTAGCTGCACCTAATATAAACCAGAAAAAGCTCCCTAGAGGAATAAGATAGGCTATCGCTGCGCCAATTGTTGCTCCTACTAATATATACCCCAAGGTAAATACCTCCCTTTACATATGATTTTTTATGTATCATATGCAAAGGAATATAGAATGGTACCAAGAAACCATATCTTAAGGGGAATGTTTATAGGTAAGCCACTTTTCTTACTTTTTCTTTACTAAAGATCCTAAGATGCCATTAACAAAGCGGCTGGATTCTTCTGTACCAAACAATTTGGCTAATTCAACAGCTTCATTTATAACTACGTTAGGCGGTAATGCCTCATTTCCGAAACGCATTTCGTAAATAGCGATTCTAGCAATATTCCGGTCAATTCCAGGCATACGATCGATTTTCCATTCATTTGATATTTCACCAATAAGAGTATCAATTTCTGTTATATGTGCTTGCGTACCACTAACGAGATTTTCTGCATATTCTTTGGTATTTTCAGCTATATTACTATATTCACTTAGTACGATTTCTAATGCTTCATCTTTACCCTTATTATTATAATCTAATTGAAATAAAGTCTGAAGTGCCATTTCCCGGGCTTTTCTACGACTCATAAATTACCTCTTTTCTAATATTTCACTTTAAAGTTTTGCTATTTTAAATTCGACAATTCTATCCATATACTTTATTGGCGATGATATCCAGGAGGTAATAACCTACCTAATATATCCATAATATCCTCTTTTTCATCAATCCGCTTACCGACAATATAACCTGCCATCATACATATCATTACAAACAGAGTATTGAAAAAACCAAATATAAGAATAAATATACCAACCAATAGTCCTATAGACATCCCTGTGATCTTACCACTGTGATGCTGCCATATTTCTGCTAGCAATTCGGTTTTCATATTCCTTCTCCTTTCTTTTGCTGGAACACGGTTATATTGTGCTATTCAACACGCTGCTTACTCTTAAAATCATTAGATATATTTTCAACTATTATTTGGACATCAACTAGTTGGACCCCAACTGTATTCTTTATATATTCATGTACTTTCTTTTGCAACTCTTCTGAAACATTTGGTACATTATTTTCTGGACTAATTACAGCTTTTAAAACAACCTTTAATCCTTGTCCATCATGGTTAACACGAACTTTCACTCCACGTACGCCACGCGTGTGCCTTGCAGTTTTCTCTACTAAATTTTTTATGGCTTCAAGAGATATATGCACATCTCCCATATC
>CAMKSY010000192.1 GCA_946415545.1 uncultured Pelosinus sp.
TATTTATAGTACTAGTCTCAGTTCCAGATTTCTCCACCTTAACAATAGATATATTTTACCATTTATATGATTATTTTTCAAAGTTTCTTTTTATTTTGCGTAGAACGTCTAAAATAAAAAGAATTTTAGATATTAAATAGCAGAAATTTATATTTTAATGTCAGTATAAGGTATATTTTGTTGCATTAAATATAGAGCAGAAAGACCGCCAAGGTTTATATATCTTGCAGCGGTCTTTTGTATTGCGCTATGTTAATATAAGCGTTTTATTAAATGGACTTATATGTTAGAATCTTTCCTGGTTGTATTTCTGGTTGTAGGTAATCCTGGGGATTCGTTGTTAGTAAGCGACTGACCTTACATTGAGTAGGACCTATTTTTTCAACTAATAATTTTATGTTATTGCATTGGATTTCTTCATAAAGAGGTGGGCTATCCGGCAAAATATTTGTACTAAAAATTAATTCTTCTGGCAAGATACTCCAGAAAATCATTGTTTCAACCCCTTAGTTTCTTTTTGTATTTTAATTAATTCATTTAGTTTTGCTTGTGCGTGTGATAATCCTCCAATTTCGTTGATGATGCCATAAGACACAGCATCTCTGCCAATAACGGATGTGCCAATATCACGAGATAACTCCCCTGTTTTAAATAGCAGCTCTTTCCACTTTCTTTCAGAAACATTAGAATGATCTACAACAAATTTATTAACCCTGTCTTGCATCTTTTCTAAATAATCGAAAGAGCTAGGGGCACCGATAACCAACCCAGTAAGCCGTATGGGGTGAATTGTCATGGTAGCACTCTCTACAATATAAGAATAGGTTGCAGATACAGCAATTGGTACACCAATACTATGTCCACCGCCAAGTACGATAGAAACAGAAGGTTTGGACATACTAGCGATCATTTCTGCGATAGCTAATCCTGCTTCAACATCGCCACCAACTGTATTTAAAAGCAGCAACAAACCTTCAATATCAGAATTTTGTTCAATCGCTACTAGCTGGGGCATAATATGTTCATACTTAGTAGTTTTGTTTTGTGGTGGTAATATCATATGTCCTTCAACTTGTCCGATAATTGTCATGACATGTATGTTGGTTTTAGCTGTAGGAATTTCAGTGGCACCTAATTCTTGAATATTGTCTACGGTGTCAGTTTTTCGAGCTGTTACCGTTTTTTTTGTATGCTCAATAGTAGGTTGTTTGGGATTTTCTGGATTTATTCCGGGTGGCTCTATAGTTGGGTTATCATTTTCTAACATTGTATTACCTCCAATATAGTACTTTTTATTCTTTATAGTATTAGCTATGTATAAACTTTCATACAGTTTTGCACAAAAAATGGCTTATGCTATTGTAAAATCAGCATAAGCCCATTAAAAAATAAAAAATTATATTTTTAGACTTCCATAATAATTGGCAGTATCATAGGACGACGGCGTGTTTTTTCATATAAATATTTACCTAAGGTATCACGAACGCTTGATTTAATCATAGCCCATTCGGTAACATTGTTCAATTCGCATTTATCCAGTGTTTGTCTTACTTTGTTCTTAGCTTCATCCATTAATTGCTCGGATTCCCTTACATAAACAAAACCACGAGAGACAATATCAGGACCTGCAACAACACAGCCTCCTTGCTTGTCCATTGTAATAACAACAATCAAAATTCCCTCTTGGGAAAGCTGCCTGCGATCTCGAAGTACAATATTACCGACATCGCCAACACCTAATCCATCAATTAACACAATGCCAGAAGATACTTTTCCTGTAACACTGCCTTTCTCAGGAGTAAACTCCAGTACCTGTCCATTTTCAGCAATAAAAATATGATCCTTAGCCATGCCAAGCTCTTGAGCTAACTTCGAATGCTTAACTAAATGGCGATATTCCCCATGTACTGGAATAAAAAACTTAGGACGAATTAAATTGTGCATCATTTTTAGTTCTTCTTGACTAGCATGTCCTGAGACATGAATACCAGAGGTTCTCTCATAAAGCACTTCTGCACCCTGCCGTAATAAATAGTCAATAGTACGAGATACTAATTTTTCATTACCTGGAATTGGCGTAGCAGAAATAATAATAGTGTCACCAGGTACGATATCAACTTTACGGTGGTCAGACATTGCCATTCTAGTTAGCGCTGACATTGGTTCACCTTGACTGCCAGTTGTGATAATAACCACTCCTGACGCTGGATAATTATTAATTTGGTCGATATCGATGAGTACACCCTCTGGAATATTAAGATAACCTAGCTCTGATGAAATCGTGACGACATTAATCATACTACGTCCTAAGACTGCTACCTTACGGTTATATTTACAAGCGGTATCAATAGCTTGTTGCACGCGATGTACATTGGAAGAGAAACTCGCAATGATGATTCGTCCATTAGCATTATAGAACATCTCATCAAATGTAACACCTACTGATTTTTCACTCAGCGTATAGCCCGGATGCTCAGCATTCGTACTGTCTGCAAGCATAACGAGTACTCCCTGATCACCCAATTCGGCCAATTTATGAAAATCGGTAACTTTACCATCGACTGGAGTTTGATCAAATTTAAAATCTCCGGTATGCACAATTGTGCCAACTGGAGTTTTAATAGATAGAGCAACAGCATCTGCAATACTATGACTAATGCGAATAAAACCAATTTTAAAAGGTCCAGCTTCAATTTGGTCGCCTGCTTTAACAGAAATTAAATTAGTTAAAGGAACATTATTTTCTTTTAATCTGCCTTCAAGTATTCCTAATGTTAACCTTGTACCGTAGACAGGTACGTTAAGTTGCTTTAGGACATATGGCAGTGCACCAATATGATCTTCATGACCATGAGTAAGTATTATCCCCCGCACTAAATCGCGATTTTCCAGTAGATACGATATATCTGGAATTACTAAGTCAATTCCAAGCATATCATCTTCTGGGAACATTAGACCGGCATCAATGACAATAATATCGTCTCCATAACGAACTACAGTCATATTTTTGCCAATTTCACCTAATCCGCCTAAAGGGATAATTTGAATTTTTTGTTGTGTTTTTACCAAAAAAAATCACACCTCCAAGGTATTTTTATAAAGCAAGAAAAACAAACCATCATTTCTAGGTATTTGCCGTTCATTAGAAAATGAGCTAAAAACCGGCCCGTTCATTCACTTATTGTAATTATAGCTTATTTTAAAGTGCATTTGCAATATATGATGCTTCTTTTGAAGGTATTATATGTAAGATTCTCTTGGTACAAGGATAAGAACCTCACCCAAAAATATGAATGAGATTCTTATCTTATATCCCTATATACGATTTATTTTTTGCAGATAGCTTTTTATTTGTTCCAATTCATTACTTGTTGGTGGGATTAAAGGTAACCTAAAAGTACCGGCATTTTGCCCAATTAGATTTACAGCTGTCTTTACTGGTATCGGATTGGTCGTAATAAACATCATTCTAAAAAATGGTATTAATTCTGATTGTATGGTTTGAGCTTTCGTAATATCCTTAGTGGCAAAAGCTGTAATCATTTCTTGCATACGATTTCCTACAATGTGGGCTGCCACACTAATAACACCAATACCACCAATAGATAAAATTGGTAATGTAAGGCTATCATCACCACTGTATACCATAAATTCATTAGGAGTCGTTCGAATAATTTCTGCAACTTGCTCAAGATTTCCGCTGGCTTCTTTAACAGCAACAATATTTTTATGTTCTGCCAAACGCGCTATCGTCCCAGGTAAAATATTAGAACTAGTGCGTCCGGGAACATTATATATGATTAGCGGTAATCTCGTACTGTCAGCAATAGTTCTAAAATGTTGATAAAGCCCTTCTTGTGGCGGTTTATTGTAGTAGGGGCCTACAAGCATAGCGCCATGTACACCTAATTTCTCAGCTTCTTGCGTTAACTTTACGGAAGCCATAGTGTCGTTTGAGCCGGTGCCAGCAATCACGGTAGCTTTATCACCAACAGCATCAAGTACCGTGGAAAATAGCTTGAGCTTCTCTTCTTTATCTAATGTTGCTGATTCACCTGTGCTACCAGCAATTACTAGACCATCTGAACCATTTGCAACTAAATATTTTGCAAGGGAGGCTGCAGCATCATAATTAACGCTAAAATCATTATTAAATGGGGTTACCATAGCTGTTAAAATCCGTCCAAAAGTCTTCATAGTAATCTTTTTCTCCTTATTAACATGATAAATTAAACTTTTCATGTAATGCTGTGACGGCTGATTGTACAAATGATTTCTTTATTAAAACGGAGATTGATGTATGAGAGTCTACTGTTTGTAATATAGGAATATTATTCATAGACAGGGCCTCTATAAAACTGGCCATTACACCTGGGACACCATTAATTCCCCCACCTACGACTGAAACTTTAGCACAGTCAAGAGTTGTGTGCACATCACAACCAAATTCTTGTAGTTGCGCAGTTGCTTTCTCTGCAAGATCTTCTGCTATTGTAAACATAATTTGCCCAGGGTGAACATTAATTAAATCTACACTGATTCCATTGTCAGCCATTGATTTGAAGATATTAAAGCTTGCAATATTATTTAAAGAATCATGTAAATTAATTTTGATTTGAGCAATATTCGATATAAAGGTTACACCCGTAGCAACACGGTCGGCAACATAAGTGTCAGCTGTATCTTCTTTAGTAATGTTAGTTATAAGTGTACCAGGCTCATTGGAAAATGTTGACTTCACCACTAGAGGAATGCTTTTCTGCATAGCAATTTCTACAGCGCGAGGATGGATAACTTTAGCACCTTGATGAGCTAATTGGCAAACTTCTCCATAGGTAATACAGTCAAGGATTTTTGCTGTACTTACAATTCTAGGATCGGCAGTCATAATCCCATCTACGTCTGTATAAATTTCTATCATATCAGCATCAAGAGCAGATCCCAAAGCAGCTGCTGTAGTGTCACTACCTCCACGACCTAATGTAGTAAATTCATCATCAATAGTTACACCTTGAAAGCCGCATACTACTGGAATCTTCCCCATCTTAATTAAGTTGCATATGCGAGAAGGATCTACCTTTAAAATACGAGCATTATTGAAATTATCATCAGTAATTATGCCAGCTTGCCCACCTGTAAGCATAATAGCATCAAGTCCAGCAGCTTGTAGTGTACCAGTCATAATGACGGCGGAGATCATTTCGCCGCAGTATAAGATCTGATCAAGTTCACGGCTTGCTATGTCTTTATATGCTTCTCGCGCTAATTCAATAAAAGTATCGGTTGCATAGCATTCTCCTTTACGTCCCATAGCAGAAACGACAACGACAGGACTCATTTCGTTAGTAACAGCAGTCTTTATTTTCTCTACTACTAACTTTCTTGTCTCAGGAGTTGCAACTGACGTACCACCAAATTTTTGAATGATTATCCCCATTATCTACACCTCAAATTAAGTTATGCTTAATCATATACTCGGCAATTTGTAAAGCATTTAAAGCAGCACCTTTACGTATTTGATCACCGACAACCCATAAATTAAGGGCATTTGGAATGGAATTATCTTTTCTAATTCGACCAACAAAGACTTCATTTTGGTTGGAAGTGAATAATGGCATCGGATACAACATTTCTGCAGGATTGTCTTGTAAAATAACTCCAGGAAATGCAGATAAAAGTTCTTTTGCCTGATCAACTGCGACTTCTTTTTCAAATTCTATATTGATTGATTCTGAATGGCTACGATAAATGGGCACTCTTACAGTAGTTGCCGTAATTCCCATTGTATAATCATTGAATATTTTTTGGGTTTCATGTACCATTTTCATTTCTTCTTTAGTGTAATCACCTTCCACAAATACATCAATGTGTGGAATGACATTAAAGGCAATCTGATAATGTTTTGGCAAGCTGGAACTTGGTAAGATATTAGCTTCTACAGGACGATTTTCTACAATTGCTTGAACCTGATTATCCAATTCATCAATCGCTTCTTTACCAGCACCAGATACGGCTTGATATGTGGATACCACTACTCGCTTAATTTTAGCCTGATCATATAGCGGCTTTAAAGCCATTGCCATTATAATAGTAGAACAATTTGGATTCGCAATAATTCCTTTATGTTGTTGTATCGCTTCTGGATTGACTTCTGGTACAACTAATGGTACTGTAGGATCCATTCTAAAAGCACTGGAATTATCAATGACTACTGCACCATATTTTACTGCAGCAGGTGCAAATTTCGTGCTGGCAGATCCACCAGCAAATAAAGCGATGTCTATATTCTTAAAAGAGTCATCAGTTGCTTCTTCTACAGTAAAATCTTTTCCCATAAAATTAATAACTTTACCAGCTGACCGTTTAGAGGCAAGCAGCTTCAAATTGTCATATGGGAAATTACGCTCTTCAATTAAATTTAAAAACTCCTGACCAACTGCTCCAGTAGCTCCGAGTATTGCTACATTATATTTTTTCATATATATATCGCTCCCTTTTGTTTTCTCATAAGATTCTATATACTTTATTATATTCATAATTTTTACTATAATTCTTGCTTAGAATGCTTAATTTATTGCAAAAAATGCTATTAATTTAATAGTAAGTATTGCATCTTTGGGGATAGTTATATTCATAAGCCATTCATTAAAGATATATATGGAATTACTTTAAAATATCTTCAAGTCCTAAGACGAGACCATTTGCATTAAGTACGTGTTTACACGCTAGCAGAACTCCTGGCATAAAGGATTCTCGTGATATAGAATCATGGCGAATCGTCAAGGTCTGACCAAGTCCACCAAAAATAACTTCTTGATGTGCTACATAGCCAGGAAGACGAACACTATGCATTCTGATTCCTGAGAAGTCTCCACCACGTGCACCAGCAAGCTTTTCAAATTCATCGGGATGTCCTTGAGGCAAGAAGCCACGTTCTTTGGCTATTAGCTCTGCGGTGTGCAAAGCAGTTCCTGATGGTGCGTCGAGCTTCTGATCATGATGTAACTCAATAATTTCAACATGAGGAAAAAATTTTGCAGCATCTTGCGCAAGTTTCATCATTAAGATTGCCCCAATTGAAAAATTAGGAGCAATTAACGCATTTACTTTAGTTTCTACACATAATTTTCTAATTTCTTCTATATTTTCTTCTGATAGACCAGTAGTTCCCACTACAGGACAGACCCCATTATTAATAGCGGTGTGGATATTATTTAATACTACTTCTGGTCTTGTGAAATCAACCATTACTTGTGGCTTTGTTTCGTTAATAACGGTTTGCAGATCATTTCCTATAATAATGCCCGTTTTTCCTGCGCCAATTAAATCACCAATATCTGCAAAATCAGATTTAGTATCCACAGCACCTACGATACTTAATTGAGTATCGTTATGTATGGCTTTAAGTACTTCCCGACCCATTTTACCGTAAGCTCCGCAAACTATCACTCTAATCATCTTGTGCACCTCCTAATAGTAGCAATGTATTCATTCAAAGTATTGAATGTTAATAATGAATACAAAAATAATAGCCGATGAGTAAAATCTCATCGGCTGTCAATAATGGTAAGACAGTATAAGGATTGTGAGAAAACAAAAAATAACAATGTTTTCCCACGCCTTAGATAAGATAGCACTCCACTAGAAAATTAATTCTAGTGACAGTCTTACATCTATTAAATGAAAGACCAGCACAAAAGATTTGGTGTCTTTTGCACTTCGGCAAACAACCCTTTTCTTTCAGATCATAAAAACCAATCTCCCTGAAAGTACTCTTATTGTCTGCACCTCTATTTCATCCCGCGCAGGATGAAGTCTATTGAATTACATACATTGTATACTAGTGCCTATAGAGGTGTCAACATATGAATGGAGAAAAAATAATATTTTTTCCATTCATATGTTTACTTACTATGATTCTCTACATCTTTAGCACCATTTTGCCGTAAGATTTGTGCTGCAGAATTGACTTTGGTTTTATCTGTTCGGATAATTGCCAGAATACTTCCACCGGCAACTTCTTGCTCATAACGTTGACTTG
>CAMKSY010000193.1 GCA_946415545.1 uncultured Pelosinus sp.
TAGGATAATGTGATTTTTATCATATTTTTTTTTGTCCGAAGGATTAAGTAAGCCATTTTTAGTATAATTATTAATCATTGCTTTCGTGATTGCGACGCTGGTTTCATCGCCTTTACGGCGATGATTCAGTTTGCTGTTTAGTAATTCTGTTACTTGGTCTGCATATTGTTTAATAGAAGGGATATCTTCCACTTTTAATTCATTATCAAGTAGTTTGGTTGCAAAATCTTCTAAAACTGATTTTGTTATTTCCATGTTATATACACCTCAGTAGTATTATATTATTTTCTAATGCTAGATGTCAAAATTATTATAATTATATTATAGCAATATAAATACTAGGTATTGAGATGGTAATAGAAAAATAGTTTGAAAAAGAGAAAAAAATAGATAAATATGTTGAATTGTGACAACTACATCTTAAAATAACATAAAATAAGTATTGTAGTTTTTAAAACTACATGATATTATGTCTATATTACGGTTTTAAATGAACAAAACCACGTAAAGGATTTGATATGAAGGGGGTCAATTATGGCAATTAGTTTACAAAAGGGACAAAAGATTGATTTGACCAAGGGCAATGCTGGACTTTCTGAATTAGTTGTTGGTTTGGGCTGGGATCCGGTAGAACAGTCTGGTGGCGGCGGTTTCCTGAGTGGGTTATTTGGTAGTAAAAAGGCTGAATTTGATTGTGATGCTTCTGTTTTATTGTTGGATGCTAATGGAAAATTTACGACCAAAGAAAATGTTGTATTCTTTAACAACTTAAAAAGCCCTTGTGGCAGCGTTGCTCATTTGGGGGACAATCGTACCGGCGGTGGTGATGGTGATGATGAGCAAATTCTCATTCAGTTACCAAAGGTACCATCCAATATCCATAAAATCGTTTTTGTCGTCAATATCTATGATTGCCAAAAGCGTAAGCAGGATTTTGGCATGATTAAAAATGCTTTTATTAGAGTCGTGAATAAAGCGGATATGCAAGAGATAATTCGTTATAATTTAACCGAAAATTATGCTGGTAAAACGGCACTGATTGTAGGTGAAGTATACCGCCGTCAGGGAGAGTGGAAGTTTGCCGCTCTTGGCGAGAGTACCCAGGATCTTTCGATTAGTGCTGTTGTTAAGCGATATAGTTAATATTTTATAATAATCCAACGGGAGCGCAAGAAGCAGTGGTACATACTGGCGACAATCCCAGCTCAAAATTCCTGCGGATGTCCAGAAACTTGCGTTTACCGTTACCATTCACGATGCAGATGTTCGAAAACGAGATTTTGGACAGGTTAGCAATGCTTATGTCCGTATCATTAATGAAGAAACGGGTGCGGAGCTCATTCGCTATGATTTAGGAGAAGATTTCTCCATTGAAACGGCGATTGTGTTAGCAGAGGTCTATCGCAATGGCGGTGAGTGGAAATTTAATGCTAGCGGATTCCAAGGCGGTTTATCGGCACTTTGTGCAAGCTTTGGTTTAAGTGTTGCTTAATAGAAAATTAACTTAACTTAGGAGGGCGTTATGGGTATCAATTTAAGTAAAGGTGAAAGAATCAATTTGTCTAAAGAAGCACCTAGTCTGAAAAAAGTTGGTGTAGGTTTAGGTTGGGATACCAACAGCACTGATACAGGCGTTGATTTTGATTTAGATGCTTCTGTTTTTATGCTGGGAGCAAATGGGAAAATACCAAGTGAGAAGAGTTTTATCTTCTATAACAATCTAACTTCTCCTGACGGTGCAGTGAAACACACTGGTGACAATCTTACAGGTGAAGGCGATGGAGATGATGAAACCATCCTTGTAGAATTAGCTAAAGTAGATAGTGGAATTAATGAATTGGTGTTTGTCGTTACGATCCATGAAGCAGAAAAAAGAAGGCAAAATTTTGGACAAGTACGCAATGCCTTTATTCGACTTTATGATCAAGATACGAATAAAGAAGTTGCAAAATATGAACTGGACGAAGATTTTTCCAAAGAAACAGCCATTGAGTTCGGCAAATTATACAAGAAAGATGGCCAATGGAGATTTCAAGCTGTAGGCCAAGGATACAATTCTGGTTTGCAAGGATTTGTTGATAAGTATTTTGAAGGCTAAATAGCAGCTGCAATAAAAAACGAGGCATTAGGCCGCTACCGCGGGCACAAAGAATACAAAGGGGATTGGTGTCTGCTTTGTATTCTTTGTGCCTTTGTAATTTCCATTATTTACCTTGCGATGAGATGGTGGTATAATGCAATAAAGTCCAATTGATAAATGGATAGAGAGGATTATGGATATGAGCTTTTTTGATAAAGTCGACATGACGAAGAAAACTAAAATTCCAACCGCAATCAACCTTGCTAAAAGCGGCGACTCTCATGCAATTGATCTTAAAAAGAGAATCGGGGAGCTGCGAGTTAATTTGCAATGGGATTCTACGATAGAAAAAAAAGGTATGTTTTCCTTTTTGTCAAAGTCCACCTTGGATCTTGATTTAGGTTGTATGTACCGTTTAAAAGATGGCAGTCAGGGTGTGATTCAGGCATTGGGCGAATTATTTGGCTCGTTGTCCTCTTCTCCCTATATTGCTTTGGATAAAGATGATCGAACTGGGCAGAGTGCAGATGGTGAGAACTTACGGTTTACCAAAATGGAAGTATTAGATTTTGTTATCGTCTTTGCTTACATCTATGAGGGGGCCCCGAATTGGGAATCTGCTAAAGGTGTCGTCACGGTAAAGCAGCAGAACGGTGCTGATATTATCATTCGCCTCGATAATCCGGATAAGGGTAAAATCATGTGCGGTTTAATACAAATTGAAAATAAAGATCAACAGTTAGTTGTGACAAAATTGGAAAAATACTTTGGCGGTCATAAAGAGCTGGATAAGGCTTATGGCTTTGGCTTCAATTGGACTGCTGGCAGAAAATAATATAATAATATAAAAAGTATATTTACGGTGGGGGTTTATTGTGGATTACGAGATTTTGTATCCGGGTGCTTTTCCATTATTAAAAGTTCAATTAAGGCAGGGCGATTTTTTAAAGGCAGAATCGGATGCTATGGTGTCGATGTCCACCAGTATTGATGTGGAAGGGAAAATGGAAGGCGGTTTTTTAGGGGGTCTCGGGCGGATGCTGGCAGGAGAAAAGTTTTTCTTTCAGACTCTTACCGCTCGGCGTGGTTCTGGCGAGGTTACCTTAGCACCATCTATACCTGGTGATATCATCGATGTCGATTTGGATGGCAGTTATAATTTAGTTGTGCAAAAAGATGGATTTCTGGCTGGTTCCACGGGAATTGAAGTCTCTAGTAAAATGCAGAATTTAATGAAGGGGATGTTTTCGGGAGAGGGTTTTTTCACACTGAAAGTAAGTGGTAAAGGAACGGTATTTCTAAACTCTTATGGAGCGATTCATGCCATTAATCTGGAGGCGGGTGAAGAGCGGATTATTGATAATAATCATTTGGTTGCCTGGCCGGATTATATGGATTACAAAATTGAAAAGGCAACATCCGGTTGGATATCCAGTTTTACATCAGGGGAAATGCTGGTCTGCCGCTTTACAGGACCGGGGGTAGTGCTGATTCAGACGCGAAATCCGAAAGCCTTTGGTGAATGGGCGAGAAGCCTGATTCCTGCTAAGTAAGAATATAAAATTTGAGGGATTAAGAGGAGCATTATTAAATGGAATTTATTACAGGAATTCTTGGGAACTATTCTCATTTTTTTAATATGACAGAGTTTCTGGGGGTTATTTATAATCCTATGAACTGGGCTATTATTGGCAGCCTGATTGTATTAGAAGGACTTTTGTCAGCAGATAATGCGCTAGTATTGGCAATTATGGTAAAGCATTTGCCAAAAGAGCAGCAGAAAAAGGCATTGTTTTATGGTATTTTAGGTGCATACCTCTTTCGTTTTATTGCCATTGGGGTGGGAACCTATCTCATCAAGATCTGGTGGATAAAGGCCGCTGGTGCTTTATATTTATTGTGGATGGCAATTCAGTTCTTTATGAAAAAGAATCAGGAAGATGATGAAGGAGCAGTCCCGGAAGCGCCCCATGGCTTTTGGCGTACCGTATTAGCTGTTGAGATCATGGATATTGCTTTTAGTATTGACAGTGTACTGGCCGCTTTTGGGGTTAGTGATCAGGTATGGGTATTGTACCTGGGGGGGATCTTCGGAGTCATGATGATGCGAGGGGTGGCGCAGATTTTCTTGACGTTGATTGATCGTTATCCTGAACTGGAAACTACAGCGTATATTATCATTGGAATTATTGGTGCGAAAATGATGGCATCAGTTTTTAATTATCATGTCAGCCAGATTGTGTTTTTCACTACATTGATTGTCATATTCCTTGGTACTTTTGTGGTCCATCATTTACGTAAACTTACTTCATAATGCGTTACTTTAACTATCTTTCTCCCGAAGAGGAGCAAGCTATCTTTTATTTGTCACCCCAAATGATAAGGAGAGATGATCAGTCTTTGCTGGAGTATGCTTTGGGTGCAACCTTGTATATGCCTGCTACTCGTAAAACTATTGCACAAGATGTGATTAGCGGTAAGCTGAAAGGCTTAATGTCTATGGTTTTGTGTCTGGAGGATGCGATTGGTGATAATGAGGTATCAGAAGCAGAGAGCATGATGAAGCAGCAGTTGCAGCAGCTTGCTTTAGCCCTTAGCCAAGGCAGCATTACGACAGCTGGTATTCCACTTATTTTTGTGCGAATACGGGATGTCGAGCAAATGTGGCGAGTTACCCATTTTTTGGGGCAAGATGCAGCCTTATTAACAGGTTTTGTTTTTCCAAAGTTTACGGCCAAGAATGGCGGTCTTTATTTTGAGGCTCTTAGTAAGATGAATGAAGGCCAGACAAAGCCGATCTATGGGATGCCTATTTTAGAGTCGCCAGAGATTATGTATATGGAGAGCAGGCAAAAAAGCCTGCTCGAAGTGAAGCAACTGCTGGATTCCTATCGCGAACTAGTGCTGAATGTGCGTATCGGTGCAACGGATTTTTCCGGTTTATTTGGTTTAAGGCGCAGTCCCGATATGACGATTTATGATATTTCCGTAATCCGCAGCTGCATTGATACGATTATTAATGTCTTTACTCGATTAGATAATGGCTATGTGGTATCAGGTCCTGTTTGGGAGTTTTATTCCAGTGAACGTGTTTTAAAACCTTTATTGCGCCAGAGACCTTTTACGGATAATTTGGGACAGGCAGGAGAAAAGATGCGGGATGCACTGTTAGATCGTTACATGGATGGTTTACTGCATGAGATTGTTTTAGATAAAGCCAATGGGTTAATCGGTAAAACAATTATTCATCCAAGTCATATCAAGCCTGTGCAGGCATTATGTGTTGTTACCCATGAAGAGTATATGGATGCATCCAGCATCCTGGCAGAATCTCATGGGGATGTTGGAGTTGTTTCTAGTGCCTATGGGAATAAGATGAATGAAATCAAGCCCCATACGCGCTGGGCGCAAAAAATAATGATAAAATCAAAAATATATGGGGTGTTTCATGAACAACATAACTTTACCAGCTTGCTTACCTAATGTGTACAGCTATGATATTTTGGGGAATTTAAAGGTTGAGGTACATGTTGTTTCGAATGTTTATCAAATTCCTATCGATAATTTATTTCTTATGGCCGCGCGAAAGAATACTAAACGCGGCTTTTTGTTTGTCAGTAAAATATTAGGAAAGCATATTCCGGTTTATCCACTTATTCCCTTACTCGGGGGTGGGGCTTTGGCATCCCGCTATGCCAGTGTAATGTACCAGCAAAAGGATTTTGAGGAGTATTGTGATTTTTCTAAGGCTTTCACGAGTTTGTCCTATATGACAATGGCTTGGGAATATATAAAGAGTAATCCGTTGCCCCTGCCAGAAAAAACCTTATTTATTGGCTTTGCCGAAACCGCAACTGCTTTAGGTCATAGCGTATTTAGCTGCTTTGCTCAAAACGCTAACTATATTCACACAACCAGAGATACTATCGTAGGTGTTGATATGGTCTTGAATTTTGCAGAAGAGCATAGCCACGCCGTAGATCATTATTGTTATGGAATTAAAAGAGAATGGTTTGCCAATGACGAAACGATTGTATTAGTCGATGATGAGATTACTACTGGCAAATCAGCCTTAAATTTCATTCGTGCGATACAGCAGCAATATCCTCGTAAGAAATATGCTGTACTCTCTCTTTTGGATTGGCGCTCAAAAGCTGATAAAAAAAAGTATCTTGAGGTTCAAGAAGAACTGCAGATACAAATTCATACCATTTCCTTGTTATCAGGGGAGATCGCAGTAGAAGGGGAACCAACGACAGATGGACAGGAATTTTTCTCTTATAATGATAAAAAGCATGGAGAGCCGATTGTAGAGAGGTTAAGCATAAAAGACGATTTAGGTATGGTGAAGAATTTTTCCTCGGTGAATACGAATTCTAAGGAAAATAATATTCCTTATTTGCATGCTACTGGGCGATTTGGTATTACCAGTCAAGAGCAGAAGGTTATCGAGAAAACATATTGCAAGATCGGCAATTGGCTGAAGCAAAAAAGACAAGGTAAAAACACCTTGTGCCTGGGGACAGGGGAGTTTATGTATATTCCTTTTCGCATCGCAGGCTATATGGGAGAAGGAGTGAAGGTTCAGTCTACTACCAGAAGTCCGATTTATCCTATGCAGCGGGAAAACTATGGGGTACAGCAGGCGATTTGTTTTACCAATCCAGAGGATAGCTCCATTGTCAATTATGTCTATAATATTCCTTCTAAATACTATGATGATGTCTTTATTTTTTTTGAAAGAGAAGTAGAGGAAGAAGAGTTAGACTCCTTATTACAGGCTTTAGCGCCAATTGGTGCGAGTAGGATTTATCTTGTAACCTGTGTTAGCCGTAATTTGATCAGACCGACGATTCCTCATCCTAAACCAATTGGCAGCTACAGTTCCAGAGATGTTGTTTTCCTGCTTAAAAATGTTAGTGGACTTGTTCCCGAACTGGATAATCAAATCAGAGAGGCTGCGATACAGGGAGGCAGGCATTATTCAGAAATGCTGCCTGTTGAATATCAGCCTAAGCCTGAATATATGGCCTTATTTCAATACATGCTGCAGGAAACCGCTGAGAAAATTGCTTTGGCTGCTGGTAGTGTGGCAGAGCAGATTATTCAGCTCAAGGGGACTGACCTTGTCTTAGTGTCACTGGCTCGTGCTGGGACACCCATAGGAATTCTAATTAAGCGTTATATTGAGGAGCAATTTGGCATTTCATTGCCTCATTACAGCATTTCCATTATTCGTGATAAAGGAATTGATGAAAATGCTTTGCTCTATATCAGGCAGCAGCATCCTGATGCTGCCATACAATTTATTGACGGATGGACTGGTAAGGGAGCCATTACAAATCAACTTATAGAGGCATGTACTATTTTTAATCAAAAATATAGAGAAACAGTAGAGCCTGATTTAGCTGTTTTAGCAGATCCAGGGCATTGTGTACGCTTGTATGGGACAAGAGAAGACTTCTTGATTCCCAGTGCCTGTTTAAATTCTACTGTGTCAGGATTGGTGAGCCGTACTGTCCATGCGGCACAGCTGATTGATGAAACTGACTTTCATGGTGCAAGGTTTTATAAAGAATGGATCGAGGAAGATGTGTCCTTGTTGTTTATTGCTGCCATAGTAGACAAGTATCCTCTGATTGCCCATAAAGCCAGACAGATGGCTCGAAAACATATTCGTTACTTACAGGTACCTACTTGGGCAGGGCTGAATACAATAAAGCAGCTGCAAGATACATTTCATCTTCCTGATATCAATCTGATCAAACCTGGTGTGGGTGAAACCACTCGCGTGTTATTACGGCGTGTTCCTTGGAAAATACTAATCGACAACAAAGAGAATCCTAATTTGCGGCATATTCTCTTATTAGCGAAAGATCGAGGTGTGGCAGTAGAAGAATTTACTGGCATGTCTTATTCTTGCTGCGGTTTGATTAAAACGATGGGAGGAGACTAA
>CAMKSY010000194.1 GCA_946415545.1 uncultured Pelosinus sp.
AACCACCTAGTATTCCTACCGCAATTCCAGCCATAAATTTATTAGCTAATACCAATAGTGAGATAGACTCTTGGCTAATTTCCATACCAATACCTACAGAAAGTAAAACATAGATGATCCCAATCACAACGCCTATGATTAATCCTTTAGATTCAGCCTGCTGCGTAGCGTATACACTACCAATAAAAATACTAACCATAGTTACTCCAACCATAACGTATTGCATGTAATAATCAATGTATGTATTTTCGGTCACTAAGCTAATAATGGATAAAAAGAAGGTACAAACCAATGAAACGATTATACTGACAAAAAAACCTTTGCCTATTAACATAGCTGCTCCCGGTCCCTTGGGCGTGGTATTAAAACGTGTCTTACCAATACGTTTAGACACAGAATTCCCCTCCCTCAAGTAGGTATTACTAAGATTGCTATTGTAAAATATGCAGTATAAAAGCAAATAATACCAATATTAATATATTAATTTATATAATATTTTGATTTATTGCTAAGTACCATATCCTATCTATTATAACTTCCAACTTTTTAGTGTTTCCATAATCCCATAATTCGTCAGATCGAAATGAATGGGAGTAACTGAGATTTTAGAGTTATTTATCGCAACAATATCACTATCCGCATCATTTACATTCTCTACAACTTCTCCCCCCATCCAATAATATGTTCGTCCCCTAGGATCAAGGCGAGGCTCAAAAACATTTGCATACTGCCTTACTCCTAGCTTGGTAATCGCTACCCCATCAATCTGCTCTGCACAAAGGGCAGGTACATTTACATTTAATAAAGTACTAGAAGGTAATGAGCGTTGAAAGATATTTTGCAGTAACTTTGCTGTAAATTCAGCCGCAGGCTTAAAATCGGAAGATTTCCAAGAGTCCAGTGAAACAGCCACAGATGGTATTCCGTGTAAAGCTCCTTCGATTGCAGCACTTACTGTTCCTGAATACAGTACATCCGTTCCCAGATTGGGTCCATGATTAATTCCAGACACTACAAAATCAGGTGTTGAATTGACTAAAGTTTCTAAGGCAATTTTCACACAATCAGCAGGGGTACCTCCAATTCGCCAGCCACAAAGCCGAGAATCACTAGCACAATATTTATCTACTCGTATAGGGCTATGTACCGTAATCGCCTGACTAGCAGCACTTCGCTCGACATCAGGTGCAACCACCACTATTTCCCCTATTTTTAAAAGTTCTTGCCAAAGAACCTGAATACCAGCCGCATCAATACCATCATCATTAGTTAATAATATACGCAAACTGATTCCTCCCTTATAATTGTCCCATAAATTTGTGAGTTTGCGGAATGACACGTACATCTGTAAGTAACATAAGGGCCTGCTCTTGCCATAACAACATCATATCTGGAGTAACGCCCTCACAATCATAAATGGGAGTCACTGGCTGTATGATTAAGGGAATTTTCTTATCAATTGCCGCAACTAACTCTACTGCTTTTTGAAATTCGATTCCATTTGTTTTATTTGTAACTACTATCTTTACAAAAGTATCGCATGCATTAGCTATAGAAAGAAATTGCCTGTGTTGCCGCCACACTTCTTGATGAATAATACTAGGCAACTTAATATCCATACTAACGATATGAATAAGTGGTAATACCAATTCTAATTCTTCTGGCAATGTACCATTCGTCTCCAAATAGATACATCCTTTTATGTGCGGCAGAAGCTTAGCTAATCCCTCAGCTTGGCATAAAGGTTCTCCGCCAGTAAAACTAACTGAATGATGGGGTACCATCAATAAATTATTGATATAGTTGGATAGATCAATAATTGAGATTGGATTTTCTACCTTCTTAAAATCTCGCTTTCCAGCAGTCAATTCAATTTTACCTTCTATCATATTGGTCCTTGATGAAGGGGTATCACAAAAATCACATTCTAAATTACAGCCTGCCAAACGCACAAAAACTTGCCTGTAGCCAACAAATTCTCCCTCACCTTGTATAGAAGAAAAAACTTCAACGATATTGAGTTTATCCGACACCATTATGCCTCCTGGCTATATGCAGCTGCAGAATTAGATGATTCCCATATTCTTATAGAGCGCAATTTAACATTCTCATTAAAGATCGGTGTTTCTGCTAATTCTTCATATACATATTTGGCTAGGTTTTCTGCTGTAGGATTTATTCTACAAAAGGGTTCAATTTCATTAAGATAATAATGATCTAAATTTACCATAATACCATTTATCGCCGCCTTCAAATCAACAAAATCAACTAGCATTCCTAATTCGTTTAATTGCGAACCATAGATATTTACTTCCACTTTCCAATTATGTCCATGCAATCGATTACACTTTCCTGGATAATTTCGAATACAATGAGCAGCTTCAAAATTCACTGCAATTGTCAACTCAAACATATCTATCCTCCTACACTTCCTAATAATAAAAGCCTTGATCCCATTATTTTGTGAAAAAAGATGAGTATAATACTCATCTTTTATTTAACAGCTTGCTTACTCAAAAAATCTTCCTTGGTAAATTCATTTTTTTGGGTCAGCAATACATCTTTATAACTAATACTACGAGTATGTTGTGTATGACTCCACTCTCGGTCATTACGATGGAAGAAGCCTAAAATAGTAATCGGTATCCAGCTATAAACAAATAATGGATAGAAAATTAAGTACCACCATGATTTCCCTTTGGCACCAATCATTCCCAAAATCATCACTGGGAATAGATATTGTCCAACACCTATCGCTGTCATAACCTCAACTGGTAATATTTTATTTATAATATTAGTATAAAAGGGGACAATGGTATAGATATAACTCATTAGAACAAAACTTGTTGATAAAATTAAAAAATATGGCTGAAATAGATGTAATACACCATCTAAAATCCTAATATCACGTTGTTTAATCCCCTCATACAACATGCTGGGGATATATCTACCTGCTATATCAAAATGTCCTTGCGCCCACCGCTTACGCTGACGCCATGACTGTTCAAAGGTTAAGGGTTTTTCATCATATACAATAGCATCATGAGCCCAAGTGGTCGGGATACCTTTTAATAATACCTTCATCGTAAATTCCATATCTTCAGTAAGACAAGTTGCTCCCCAACCAAACTTTCGCAGAACATCTGTCGATATGCACATACCAGTGCCACCAAGGACACTTGACAATCCGATGTTATATTTAGCGAGATGCCAAATATGATTTACAACCCAAAAAGAAATGGCAAATGTGCCGGCAATCCATGTATCATGAGGATTTTTAGAGTCCAAATATCCCTGAATCACTTTCTCACCTTTACATAAACGATTATTCATTTCTAGAAGAAAATTTTGATCAACCAAATTATCTGCATCAAATATTACTACACTATCATAATTACGCTCTAGTTTAAATAGTTTCGCAAACATCCATTCCATAGCATAACCTTTACCGCGCTGTTCTAAGCAAAAACGTTCATAAACAATTGCGCCAGCTTCCCTGGCAATCTCTGCTGTATTATCCTTACAATTATCTGCCACAACAAAAATATCATATAACTCTCGAGGATATTTTAAAACGTGGAGATTTTCTACCAATTGGCCTATTACCTGTTCCTCATTATGCGCAGCAACAATAACAGCAAAGCTATTTTGAGGTGTCATATTTTTCTTCTCTTTTCTGCGCCAAATACCAAAAAAAGCAATAATAAAATAATATAAAGTAAAAAATACAATAATAAGCTGTAATGGAATCATAATATAGTCAAAAATATAATTCATGGATTTTTCTCCTTTAAAAGCCTGTTTTTTGAAGTATATAGTATATACTTCAACTTAAAACACACATAACATTCTAATTCTAACTTCACTAAATTGTCAAGATCTTCGTTATTTAAACACATTTATTAATAAATGACATCTTTTTTAATTACAAAAAAATAAGCATCCAATGATCAGGATACATTTATTTTTTCTTACCACTACGCATCCTACGTAGTAGTTTTATAGTCGAATAATCCAAAAACAGTATTTAAGATCCCAAACAAAGCATATGCAAAGAATGGAGTAAATAGGACAGCATCTTTAGCCATAAAGAGTATATAGCCAGCAACTAGTATTGTTATAATTACAGGAATAATCCTAATCTTTTCACCTTTTCCTTTAAAATCAGGATACTTAATGGTACTAACCATCAAATAAGCAAAAATAATAACTAAGATTGGAAATATCCAACCAACTGGTTTAATTCCAAGCATAATAAAAGTAGCAACAACACAGCCAGCAGCAGGAATGGGTAACCCCATAAAATATCCTTTTACTGTAGTGGTATTAACATTGAAACGAGCTAAGCGCAATGCTCCACAGGTTGCAAAAAAAGCGGCTGTGAGAGCTCCTATAATACCAAAATCTTTTAATAAAAATGCATAAGATAAAATTGCAGGTGCTACGCCAAATGATACTAAATCACACAATGAATCTAATTCCTTACCAAATTCACTACTTACTTTTAAATATCTAGCAACTCTACCATCTAATCCATCACTAATCATCGCTGCGACTATAAATAACGCTGCTTGATAAAATTCATTTTGAAAGGTAGAAATAATTGCACACATGCCTAATACTAAATTTAATGCTGTTAACGCATTGGGAATAAAGCTTCTCATTACAACAACCTCCCTATAACAGTCTCGCCACCCTTAACTTTGTCCCCTTTTTTAACTACTATTTCCACTGTCTTAGGTACAATAATTTCAGTACAGGATGCAAATTTAATCATACCATATCGCTCACCTTTTTGCAGGATACTTCCAAGAGTTACCCATGAAACGATACGTCGTGCTAAAATACCAGCTATTTGCGTTACTAGCACTTTTATTTTGTCATTTTCGATACCGATAGAATGGCGTTCATTTTCGCAGCCTACAGTCTTTTTGTATGCAGGCCGAAAACGACCACAAGTATATTGTTGAAATTTTATCTCACCAGAAATAGGGCTACGGTTAAGATGTACATCAAAAACCGATAAAAATATTGTTACTTTAAGACCGACTTGATTGAGAAATTGATCATCATATACCTCACAAACACTCATGACTTTTCCATCAGCAGGTGACAAAATTAGTCTATCGTCATTAGGAACGTTCCTTTTAGGATTACGAAAAAAGAATGTAATAAATCCCATTAAAACAACTGGAATAATACTCCAATATGGATTAACAGTCACATAAACAAGAATTGTAATGATAGCAAGAATAGCGATAAATATGTAACCTTCTTTTACTATCGGCGCTTTAACCATTTATCCACCTCATCTACAAACAATTATCAAAAATATAAATTGTTTCCTTCTATTTTTTTGTAGTCATTATTTTTATCACAAAATGTGGCAGAGCTAGCATTCGAATAGCACGTTTCGGCTCTGATAACAAGCGAAATAACCACTCTAAATTACTACGCTGCATCCATAATGGTGCTCGCTTTACAGCTCCGGCCATTACATCAAAAGTTCCACCTACGCCGATGGCTACAGGAACTTTTAATTCTTCTTTATATTCATCCAGCCATTTTTCTTGTTTTGGCACACCTAAGGCAACTAATAAAATATCCGGCTGGCAAGCTTTTATGTCATTTACAATTCCAGATTCATCTTGTTTTGTAAAGAAGCCATTGCGTGTACCGACAATTTGTACACCAGGATAGCGTTCTTCAGCTATTTTTTTAGCCTTTTCTGCAATACCTGGTGCTCCGCCAAACAAATAAATTTTATATTTTTCTCTTATCGCTTCTATCAACAAATTTTGTACTAAATCATATCCCGCTACACGCTCAGGCATACTATCGCCTTGGTAGCGTGCAGCCCATACAACTCCTGCACCATCAGGTACAACTAAGTCTGCATTATTAATAATTCGTGTTAATTGCTCATCCTTATTAGCCATCATTATTATTTCTGGATTCGGGGTAACTACTAAATGAGATTTCTTCTGTAGAATAAATTGTTTTACAGTCTCAACCGCTTCTTTCATAGTCACAACATCAATCATCACATTTAAAACAGTTATTCTATTGCGCACTATACATAGAGTCTCCTTACTATTTAAAAATCTAATCTTTTAAATTATCTAATATATTGTATCACACTATTAGAACCTGGGCAATCGTGGTAATGGAAGTTTCCACCATGGTAACTTATCCTCTTTTCTGTCAGGCTGCTCTGCTTTCTCATTTGCTTGCTCTTTGGAACGCATTCGATTATCAACAGCAGTCGGTTCCGTACCTTTAATAAAAGCACTATACTCGATCTCTGGACATCCTTGAGTAGCTAGTTTGCCAGAATCAGCACAAACAGGTACATTCGTTATTATATTGGGAGGGACAAAAAAATCACTGGGACTAATACCGATTAATACATTCGCCATCATTTTTCCCCATAAGCCTGCCACTTCTGCACCTGAGATTCCTACAGGTGATCGGTTATCATTTCCTACATAAATGCCAACTAATAACTCTGGTGTATAGCCCATAAACCAAGCTGTTTCATATCCATCTGTTGTTCCTGTTTTTCCGGCTGCCACCCGTCCAATGTTAGCAGGCGTGCCTGTACCACTCTCGATTACTCCCTGCAACATATTTGTTATAATGTATGCAACTTCACGACTTAATACAGCTTGTTGTTTTATGTGCGCTTCTTCTAACACTTGATTATTTTCATCCACCACTTTTAAAATAGCAATAGGTTGAGATACAATCCCCCCATTGGCAAAAGCAGTATACGCCGTAGCCATATCAAATAAGTTTGCGCCTTGTGTTAGCCCCCCCAGGGCAGTAGCTAAATTATCGTCTTGAGGAACCAATGTTGTAATTCCCATATTTTTTGCCAAACTAAGAACGTTATCGATACCAACTTGCTGACCAAGTTTTACTGCAGCTACATTGACTGATAGACGAATCGCTTTTTTTAGGGTGATTGGTCCTCGGAACTTTTTATCATAATTTTGTGGTGCATATCCAGCAATATTAATCGGCTGATCCAGAATTATAGAATTAGCCATTAATCCCTGGCCAAGAGCAGTCGCATATACAAAAGGTTTAAATGCAGAACCAGGTTGACGCACTTCAACCACCGTTCTATTTAATTGACTTTCTTCATAATTACGTCCACCAACCATAGCCTTGATATAGCCTGTACGAGGATCAAGAGCGAGTACAGCTCCTTGATACTGACCTAACACCGCTTCAGCCTCTTGCTGAACTTTTCTATCCATGGTTGTATAGACTTTTAAGCCGCCTTTATATACTCGATTAGCGCCATAACGCCCCACTAATTCATTCGCTATATAATCAATAAAATAAGATGCTTGTATTACACGTTTCTTTTTTCCAGCTAATACAATCGGTTCTTTTTGTGCTGATTCAAATTGTTTTTGCGTAATATAGCCTTCTTTTATCATACCTGCTAACACTGTAGTTCTTCGCTCCATAGCAGCATTCATATCAACATATGGAGAATAAATATTGGGACCACGCGGAAGTCCTGCTAATAATGCACTTTCTGCTAAAGTTAGTTCACTAGCATGCTTACCAAAATACACCTGTGAAGAAGCTTCCACTCCATATGCACCTTCACCAAAGTATACTTGATTTAGATATGCCTGTAAAATTTCTTGCTTTGAAAATTTACGTTCAATAATGATTGCCCAGAAAAATTCTTTTGCTTTTCGGGTAAAAGTACGTTCCTGGGTCAGAAACATATTTTTGGCTAATTGCTGTGTTAAGGTACTCCCCCCTTCTACCAAACTACCTGAACGCAGATTAACCCACATAGCACGAATGATACCAATAGGGTCTATACCAAAATGATTGTAAAATCGACTATCTTCATTTGCAATGATAGCTTGTTGTATATAAGGTGACATGTTATTGATGGACACCACAACCCTATTTTCTTCAAA
>CAMKSY010000195.1 GCA_946415545.1 uncultured Pelosinus sp.
GGTATACATTGAAAAAAAGAAAGTATGGGGAGCTTGATGTCCATACTTTCTTTCTGGTATAGAAAGATTGATAATAAAATAATTACAATGCATTTGTATTGTTAGATCCTTAACTTACATGATAAATTGAAAAAGAGTTTAGAATAAGATGACTATTATTTCTTAACGTCGAATCCATAAGTCCTTAATTTTCTATAAAGAGTGGTTCTGTCTATTCCTAATACCTCTGCAGCACGCGTCCTGTTCTGGCGGCATTGCGCCAATGCGAAAGCAATTCTCTCTTTTTCGGAAAGTAAGGGCGAGACGCTTGTAACAGCTGTAAGGGGCAGAGGCAGTGATTCATATTCGCTATCTTCCCAATATTTTCGTATAACGTTACTCGTGACGCTTTTCTCGGTTGCGATTATTATCAATCTCTCGATGAAGTGCATTAATTCTCTAACATTACCCGGCCAATGATATTGCGAGAGATATACGAATGAATCAGCGCTAAGCTCAGTATTTTTAAAGTGTTGTTTATTAAAATAATCTACAAAAAATTGTGTGAGAACTTTTACGTCGCCTTCTCTACTTCGCAGGGGAGGAAGCTTTAGTGTCAATACTTTAAGTCGGTAAAACAAGTCCTGGCGAAATTGCCCCTTTTGTACTAATTCTGCAAGATTCTTATTAGTAGCAGCAATAATCCTTGCATCGAATGGTATATTTTTGTCGTCGCCTAATCGCATTACTTGCTTTTCTTGGAGTACACGGAGTAAACGACTTTGACCATACATATCCATCCCAGAAATTTCGTCAAGAAAGATAGTGCCCCGGTGAGCCATTTCGAATAATCCTGGTTTTCCTTTTTTTGTGGCTCCTGTAAATGCGCCTTCAACATAGCCAAACAACTCACTCTCAAGCAGGTTCGGTGGCAATGCAGCACAGTTGAGTGCAACAAATGGACCATTTTTTATTCGGCTTTCATTGTGAATGCTTTGCGCAAACAATTCTTTTCCTGTTCCTGACTCACCGGTTATTAACACTGTTGCATTAATGCCGGCAAATTCCTGTGCAATTCGTTTAGCCTCTACAAGCTGTTTGGAAGTGCCCAATATATTTGGAAATTTATATTTTGCAACAAATTTCTTTGCAATTACTTCATTGCGGATACGAGCTTCAATTTCTTGAATTCTGGTAATATCCTGCAATGTGATAATTGCGCCAACAATCGTGTTGTCCACTAGTATTGGAGCGAGATTATAAGAGAGCCAGATCGTACCGATCTGCACTGTATTCCCAATCGACTCGTGTCCTTCATGCAGACAAGTATCGATGTTGATAAAGTCGAGCAATGTATCGATTTCCCGTCCTAGCATATCCCTGGCCCTGGAATTTAACAGTTTTTCGGCTGCGGGGTTGAATACCCTGATTATTTTATTCTGATCAATGTTAATAATGGCATCAGAAGAACATTCCACTAAGGCTTGAAACCGCTGTACGTGTTCTTTCTCAATTTTACGGCCTAGAGCAATTTTTTTTGCTTCGAGGAATGCTGTTCGGCAGGCAGTGTTCCCTGAACGGATGGGGAGTGTCTTGAGTCCAATCTTGGCTGCCAGCAACACGGTTCTTTTTCCGCCTACCACAACATTGACTTCTGATGGTTTTAATTGGGTGATCTTTTCCAGCATTCGGGGAATGTCTTCGATTGTCCGATGAGGATAAATGGTCAATTCAATACCCAAAATATTCGCCAGTATCTCAACGTCCTCAAGCATGTTCTGGAAAACGGATATGACAAGTTTTGGATGGGCTAAGTTTGTGATTCTTTTTGCATCTTGGAATAATTGGGCTAAGTCTTGACCCGTGACTGGAATTGCAACAACGGGGATTTTAACTTTGGAGTCAATTATAAGTTGAGCTGTACCACCTCTGGAAACGATAACGCTGACGTTTTGATTTTCTAGACTTTTAGCTAGGGGAACAGCCTTATTCAGCCTTGCAAGGTAGAGATCAATTTCATTATCCAAGCCAAGCTCATGAATAATCTTCATGCCTTGCAGGTACAGTTGTTTATCTGGAGCAATAAAAACAATTTTCATCGTTTTGATTCCCTTCTTTTTTATTCTCTAAAAGGGCCATTGATTAGACTCTGAATTCTACACCTGAGTGTACACGAGAAAATTATATAAGATAACGATCGGGGATGCAACAAAAAAAGTGTGGTTAGTGTTGTGGTTTTTTGCTACAGTTTTTGTTGCATTTTAAAATGGATTGACAAAATTGTCTCAATTTTAGAGAGTTTTCAATAATTTTTAAGTTGGCACGCTTCTTGCAAATATTACAATGTGATTAGCTCAATGAAGAGATTGCTAAAGCGAAGATCGAAGGATACGTGCTTTGCAGTCTGGAGCAAAAACTAGTGGAGGTTTTATATGTTATAAAGACGTTGTGAGAAGAGGAAGTTTGTTGTAGTTTCTGTTTTCAGGGAAAGATTGTTAAATGTTACGAAAGAGGGGGAATTTTTCATGGGTGCTTACCGTTACTGGGTAGTTTTTCTGTTATTCTCGGGTGCTTTTATTAATTCAATGGATCGCGGTGGTCTTGCCGTCGCAGCGCCTGCGATCATGAAGGAGTTAAAACTTGATCCAGCTATGATGGGGATTGTGCTATCATCTTTCTTTTGGTCCTATTTTATTATGAATATTCCAGCTGGATGGATGGCGGATAAGTATGGTGCCAAGAAAACTCTTGGTGGATCTGCATTAGTTTGGTCTGTTATGACTGCTGTGACCGGAACAGCTCATAATTTAGTTCATCTGATTGCGTGTCGAATTGGTGTAGGTGCAGGAGAGGCAGCCATTCAGCCGTGTAATGTAAAGGTGACCGCAAGCAATTTTGAAACAAATCAAAGAGCAACCGTCATTGGTTTGTACAATGCGGGCATGCGCCTCGGTCTTGCTGTTGTGCCTGTATTTATGGCTTACCTGATTGCAACATGGGATTGGCGGGTTTCCTTTTATGTCACTGGTGGAATTAGTGTATTGTGGGTTGTTATGTGGTATTTAACCTTTAAGGAAGCTAAATCGAATGCAAACACATCAGACTGTGGCTGTGTCAAAGTGAGTTGGCTGCAACTGCTTAAACATCGATCAATTATCGGTATCGTATTGTGTAAGTTTTTCCAGGATTATCTATATAATATGTTTATTACTTGGCTGCCAGCGTATCTTGTAATGGAACGTGGCTTTACTGTTCTTAAAATGGGCTGGTATGCATCGCTGCCTTGGTTTGTGACGTTTCTTGCCTTACCCTTGTTTGGTTTATTCTCGGATACGTTGATTAAACGCGGTGTCGGTGTTACTAAAGCCCGTAAAGGGATGATCGTAATCAGTCAGATGATTGCGGCATCGGTCATTGTTGCTGTGTATACTGACAATGCGATGATCGCAATGGTATTTATGGTGTTGGCATTGGTTTTTGAATCAGGGTCAAGTACGATTCTTTGGTCGGTGTGTGCTGAAATTGCGCCTTCGAATTGTTCGGCAAGCGTAGCTGGCATTATGAATACTGCTGGGGCACTTTCTGGTATTGTGGCACCAATCTTAACTGGTGTATTGCTTAAATTGACTGGAAATTTCCAGCAGGCTTTTCTGATTGCCAGTGTGATGATCCTCTTTGCGGCACTGTCCATGTGGTTTGTTGTTGGTGAAGTTAAACAAATCCAATTGGATGAAAGCCCTCAGAAATAATACCAAAGCCTAATGAATCATATATCCGAAAGGAAAATGATTCATTAGGATCTCTTAGGGGTTATCACAAAGTGATAATAATATCAAGAAGACAGTATGGGAATTTTAATTTCTGTACTTCTTCTAGGATACGTGTTGTAATCAGTCTTTTAAAAAAGTACTAAAGTTTAAAAAGAAGTTTATAGAATAAGAGAGGTAAGCTATTATGAAGAGTAATTTAAAAGAGCGTTTGAAAAACGGTGAAAGTATTTTAGGGACAATGGTCACAACATTTGATAATCCTGAAATTTCAAAAATTTTAAAAGTATGTGGATTTGATTATTTCGTTATCGATTGTGAGCATGGGTCGATTGATTATGGCTCAGTGGCCGCAATACTGTCAATGGCGCGGGAAGTTGGTATTGCTGCAATTATTCGTATTCCTGAAGTCAAGCGGGAAGTGGTGCTAAAATATATGGAAATGGGAGCAACTGGTCTTTTATTGCCGAACACAGATACGGTTGAGCAAGCGCAGTTGTTAGTGACATATGCTAAATATTCTCCATTAGGTAATCGAGGAGTATCACTGCTGCGTCCGCACACAGGATTTGAGCCTGTGAATAATGCGGTTGAATACATGAACCGACTTAATGAAAAAACGATACTTATGGTACAAATCGAGTCTCCGGAGGGAGTGGAAAACGTCGAAAAAATGCTTGATATTGAAGGTATTGATGCAGCTTTCATCGGACCTAATGATTTGTCACAGAGTATGGGGATCATGGGACAATATAAGAATCCTGATTTTATCGTTGCGGTAGATCATGTGATTTTGTCGGCAAAAGAGAAAGGGAAATATGCCGGAATTCATTTAAATACTGTAGATGCACTGCAACCTTGGCTGGATAAAGGTATGAAAATTAACCTATGCGCTAATGAAGTGATCTATATGATGACTGCAGCTAGGGAAGTAATGGACAAAATCAAAAAGTAAAAAAAACTGCCTTTGGTGGAACGTGCAGTATTTTAAACAATCGTTATGATAGCCCAGCCGGCAAAGAAAGCTAGAGGGGATATAGGAATGAGTTATCAAAGAGAGTTTACCAAGAAAATTAATATTGGTATTATTGGTATCGGATCTCACAGTTACAGAAACATCCTTCCGACAATGAATTATTTGCCTGTGAAAATAAAGGCTGTTTGTAATCGTAATGTCGACATTGGCAGGGCTACTGCTGAACAATACGGTTGTTCCCACTACCAAACCCCTAAAGAAATGTATAAAAAAGAGGACATAGATGGAGTGTTTATAAGTGTGAGCCCGAAACTTCATCCTCAACTGGTAATTGAAGCACTGGATAATGGTAAGCATGTTTGGGTTGAAAAGCCAGTTGCAACGTGTGCTTGTGAAGTAGAGGAAATGATTGCACATTGTAAAAATCAGGTGGTGGTTGTAGGTTATAAGAAAATTTTCTCACCTGCAGCCCTAAAAACGCTAGAGATTGTGCAATCTCCACAATATGGCAATCTACAGTCCTTATTGGCAGTCTATCCTATGACAATTCCGAAAGATGGGAAAAAGATTATTGAAAACAGAGATGTTCCTAACTGGTTGAACAATGGCATTCACCCCTTATCTTTCATGATGGCGATTGGCGGAAAAGTCTCAAGTGTGACTTCTATTTGTAATGAGGCAGGTCACGGTGTTTTTGCCTTGCAGTTTGCCAATGGAGTTATAGGCAACTTTCATATGTCGTCTAGTCCTCAACCTCGGTTCGAAAGATATGGGGTTTATGGAGAGAAATGGCAAATTGATATTGAAAATGCAAAGATCACACTTCAACGTGGGATACCTTTTGTTTATAAAGAGACTACGAATTATGCTCCTGCAGGTGATGATAGCGGAGCCGTTGTTTGGGATACTTCAAATTGTTTGGCTACATTGGAAAATAAGGCATTATTTACTCAGGGCATGTATCATGAGATGATGTATTTCTGTGATTGTATACTGAATAGTAAATTGCCTGATAAGGGAACCTTAGCATTTTCTCTTGAATTGATGAAGGTGTATGAAGCTGGATTGCTATCGGATGGAAAGACGGTGTATATTGATTAGGATTAGCTGACCAATATACTGAGTGGTACACAAGATAATATAAACTTATGGAGGTATTTGACAATGATTGAATCCATGAAGAAATACATGCAAGTAGGTATTGTAAATTTTATGGCCTATCCTGGGACAATAAAGGGAGAAGGTCCTATCTTGGAAGCTGCCAAGAAAATAGCAGCAGATGATTATTTTGATGCTATTGAACTTACTTGGATCAAAGACAGGGAAACTAGAAAACAAGTTGCAAATGTAGTGAAAACTGCAGGGCTGACAGTGGGTTATGGCTGCCAGCCAAGGCATCTGACAACAGGCTTAAACATTAACTCCCTGGATGAAAAAGTGCGTATGGAAGCCCTGGCTTCCCTAAAAGAAGGAGTGGATGAAGCCTATGAATTAGGTGCTGTAGGTTGTGCCTTTCTGTCCGGAAAATATGAAGAAGCCAAAAAAGAAGAAGCCTTTGCGGCACTCGTAAAATCTACCAAAGAACTATGTGCCTATGCAAAATCAAAAGGAAATCTAAAGATTATCCTCGAAGTATTTGACTATGACTTTGACAAAAAATCCTTAATAGGCCCTGCCGCTCTAGCCAAACGATTTGCAGAAGTGATTCGAGCCGAATATGATAACTTTGGTCTCATGGTAGACCTAAGTCATATTGCTCAATTACATGAAACCGTTGAAGAAGCCATACTGCCCATTAAAGACTATATTGTTCATGCTCACATAGCCAATTGCGTGGTGGAAGACCCATCCATGGAAGGATATGGAGACTTACATCCCCGTTTTGGCTTTCCCAATGGTGTCATCGGTGTAGACGAAATCGTCCACTTCTTGCGAGTACTCATGGACATTGGCTTTATCAGTGAAGCAAACCGTCCCATTGTAAGCTTTGAAGTAAAACCCTGGGGTGATGAAGACCCTGACCTGGTAGTTGCCAATGCAAAACGTGCTTTAAACCTAGCCTGGGCTAAACTATAAAAAAAATGGAGGAAGATTGTAATATGAAAATTGTAGTATTAGATGGATATACCCTAAACCCTGGTGACTTAAGCTGGGATGGTCTAAAAGCACTAGGTGATGTAGTGGTCTATGACAGAACACCAGCCGAAAAAACCATTGAAAGAATTGGAGATGCCGAGATCGTTTTCACCAATAAAACTGTAATTGATCAAGAAGTCTTTGCTGCCTGCCCAAATATCAAATTTATTGGGGTGTTGGCAACGGGCTACAATGTGGTAGATGTGGAAATTGCCAAAACAAAGGGTATTCCCGTAGCCAATATTCCAACCTATGGCACCACTGCTGTATCGCAAATTACCATTGCGCTCTTACTGGAAGTCTGTCACCACATTGGAGAACATAGCAGAAGCGTATTAAATGGTGACTGGAGCAATTGCCCAGACTGGTGCTACTGGAACTATCCCCTCATCGAACTTGCAGGTAAAACCCTAGGTATTATCGGATTTGGCAGAATCGGCCAGGCAACGGCTAAGATTGCTCAGGCTTTAGGAATGAAAGTATTAGCCTTTGACTCCTATGAAATTGAAGAACTCAAAAGTGATACCCTACAGTATGTAGGCCTTGAAGAACTGTTAGCAAACTCCGATGTGATATCCCTGCATTGTCCGCTGTTTGACAGCACCAAAGGAATTGTGAACAAAAACAATATTGCTAAAATGAAAGACGGGGTTATCATTATCAATACCTCTCGGGGTCCTTTGATTGTGGAAGAAGATTTAGCAGAAGCATTAAACAGCGGCAAAGTATATGGTGCAGCATTGGATGTTGTTTCTTCCGAGCCGATTAAAGCAGACAATCCTTTGCTCACTGCAAAGAATTGCATTATTACACCTCATATTGCCTGGGCTCCTAAAGAATCCAGATCGAGACTGATGGATATTGCCGTAGATAATTTGGTAAAATTCTTGGCAAATACACCAGTGAATATTGTAAATCAGTAGTTATTATTAGTTCTGGCCTCAACCTGCTTTCATATGCAGGTTTGAGGCTTTTTAAAAGTGAAGAAAACATTTGAGGTCAGACAGTCATG
>CAMKSY010000196.1 GCA_946415545.1 uncultured Pelosinus sp.
TGCCTTGCTCTTGCGGTAATACAGGCTGCTGGGAAGAATACTCTTCGGAAAAGGCCTTATTCCGCCATATGAAAGGACATGCATGTGTGGAAGACTTGACCATATTTAATGTTATCGATAACGCGATTGCAGGGGACGATGTGTCTCGACGGGCGTTTGAATATGTGGGTAGATACCTTGGTATTGGAGTGGCGAATCTAATTAATGCGTTCAATCCTCAGCTTGTCATCATAGGAAATAGTTTGCCTTTAGCAGGTGATATCTTGATGAATGAATTGAGGAGAGAGGCTGAAAAACGTTGTTTTGCTTCTAAATATTTTTCAGTAAAAATCATGCCTTCTCAGCTTAATATGCATGCCTGTGCAATGGGAGCTGCGGCATTGGTTATTTCGAGGCTCTATGCCTCTCCTGTTTCATAAATATGCTCTTTACAGCTGCTAACTAAGACAAAAAAATTAGTTTTAGTTAGCAGGAATATACAAATTTGTATAGAATTAGTTTATTTGACCAACAAACAATAAAGATATAAATGTAAAGGAGTGATTCAATTTCACTATATTTTTTTAATTAGTTAGTTTATCGGAACAACCAACTTATGCAAAAGGAACTATTGTCAGATGATCAAAGGGGGAGATAAGGCGAAATGAGCTTCTTGGGAATTGATTTAGGCACTTCTTCAGTAAAACTGCTATTGCTAAATACAGAAGGGAGTGTATTAAAAACAGTAGCCAAAGACTATCCTGTCTATTATCCTAAGATCGGTTGGGCAGAACAAAATCCTATAGATTGGTGGAATGCTGTCCGAGAGGGAATACAAGAAATTTTAACAGAGTGTCAAATAGTATCCAATAAAGTGGAAGCCATTGGTTTAAGTGGACAGATGCACGGCTTGGTTCTCCTTGATAAAGACGGACATGTGCTGATGCCGGCCTTATTATGGTGTGATCAGCGCACCCAGGAAGAATGTGATGAGCTTAGTGAAAAATTAGGGAATAAATTATCCGAATATACAGGCAATAAGGCGCTGACTGGGTTTACTGCCCCTAAAGTGTTATGGATAAGAAAGAATCGTCCAGAGATTTATGAGCAGATTGAGCACGTTTTATTGCCTAAAGACTACATACGATGGAAACTAACAGGAGACTATGCAACCGATCCATCCGATGCATCGGGAACCTTATTTTTTGATGTAGCACACCGCTGTTGGTCTTCAGAAATGCTGGATGTTCTAGGGTTATCAAAAGAGCAATTACCTACATGTTATGAATCCTATGAAATCACGGGCAGCGTAACAGAGCAAGCTGCACGGGAAACTGGACTTCATAGCGGCACTATCGTTGTCGGTGGCGGTGGTGATCAAGCGAGTGGTGCAGTAGGTACAGGTGTGGTAACGGCTGGCACAGTGTCGGTGGCATTAGGTACCTCAGGCGTGGTATTTGCCTGTCAAGAGAATTATTCTGTTGACATTGAAAATCGACTGCATTCTTTTTGTCATGCCAATGGAAAATGGCATGTCATGGGAGTTATGCTATCTGCTGCTTCTTGTTTGAAATGGTGGGTAGAAGAGGTTTGTCAATTCGATGATACCGGTTATGCTGTCTTGCTGCAAGAAGCAGCAAAAGTATCGCCTGGGAGTGAAGGATTGCTTTTTTTGCCATATCTCATGGGAGAACGAACTCCATATAGTGATCCAAATGCTAGAGGCAGTTTTGTGGGGCTGACGATGAGTCATGGCAGAGGGCATATGACTAGAGCTATTTTGGAAGGTGTTGGCTTTGGCTTGCGTGATTCCTTGGAGATCATCCGTGAACAAAACATTCCTATTTATGAAATTCGATTGAGTGGCGGCGGAGCAAAAAGTGATTTATGGCGACAAATACTGGCTGATATTCTGGCACTGCCTATTCATGTGGTAAATTCGGTTGAAGGACCAGCCTTCGGTGCTGCCATACTGGCTGCCGTGGGGGCTGGAGCGTTTGCCAGTGTTGAGGATGGGTGCAGTATGATGATCAAAACAGTGGAACAAACGGAGCCGATTGCAGCAAATATAGAAACATATAATTCTTTATATAACATATATCATCAATTGTACGGAGTACTTCAAGAATCCTTTGAGAAGCTCAGTGGGATCTAAGGGGAGCAGATAGATAACTATATAACATAGGAGGGGAAAAGATGGAGTATTTCAGCGGGGTAAAAAAAATTATCTACGAGGGGCCTAAATCGCAGAATCCACTGGCTTTTAAGTATTATAATCCCCAAGAAGTAGTGGCGGGCAAAACCATGGAGGATCACTTGCGGTTCTCAGTTGCTTATTGGCATACATTTACTCATGATGGTTCCGATCCATTCGGCAATGCCACAATGCTTAGACCGTGGGACACTTATAGGGGAGTGGATAAAGCCAAAGCAAGAGTGGAAGCAGCATTTGAGCTGTTTGAAAAGCTGGATGTTCCTTTCTTCGCATTTCATGACCGCGATATTGCTCCCGAGGGTGCAACACTTGAAGAAACAAATGCGAATTTGGATCAGATCATTGCTGTGATCAAAGAATATTTGAAGACAAGTAAAACTAAGTTGTTATGGAATACTGCGAATATGTTTACACATCCTCGTTTTCTTCATGGGGCGGCTACTACTTGTAATGCAGATGCATTTGCTTATGCAGGCGCTCAGGTGAAAAAAGGGCTGGAAACAGGCAAGGAATTGGGAGCAGAAAACTACGTATTTTGGGGCGGTCGGGAAGGTTACGTGACTTTATTAAATACAGATTTAAAACTGGAGCTGGATAATTTGGCCCGATTTTTCCATATGGCAGTAGCATATGCCAAGGAAATCGGTTTTACTGGCCAATTTCTAATCGAACCCAAGCCGAAAGAACCTACGAAGCATCAATATGATTTTGATGCGCAAACGGCCATGGCATTTTTACGAAACTATAATTTGCAAGATGATTTTAAGATGAATATTGAAGCAAATCATGCTACACTGGCCGGGCATAGCTTCCAGCATGAATTAAGGATTAGTCGAATCAACGGTATGCTGGGATCCGTTGATGCCAATCAGGGAGATCTGCTGCTAGGCTGGGATACGGATGAATTTCCTACAGATTTGTATGAAACTACGCTGGCGATGTATGAGATTCTGGAAAATGGGGGATTGGGTAAGGGCGGCTTGAATTTTGATGCTAAGCCACGCCGGGAATCCTTTGAACCGGAAGATCTATTTTATGGTCATATCGTAGGGATGGATTCTTTCGCTAGAGGATTAAAAGTTGCAGCAAAGCTAAAGGAAGATCAGGTATTTGACAATATACTTGGAGAACGGTATCGCAGTTTTAAAGAGGGAATTGGTCTTGCAATTATGGAAGGAAAGGCTGATTTTCACATGCTGGAGGCCTATGCGTTGCAGAATAAGCCAATTGTGAACCAATCGGGCCGTCAGGAGAAAATCAAAGGAATCTTAAATCAGTATCTATTAGAAACTTAAAAGTTTGCTACGTTCAGGGGATAGAGGCTTGATCTTAATTATAGGAGGGAATAGATTGTGTTTAAGAAAAATAGTGTGAGATTATTAGTTACGGTGTTGGTCTGCATTACTTCTTTATTCATGATGGTCGGATGTACCAAGCAAGAAACGACTGCTTCCAAGGATTCCTCTCAGAAAAAAACTGTGAAAATTGGTCTTAGTATGGATGATTTACGACTGGAAAGATGGCAGCATGACAGAGATATGTTTGTTGCCAAAGCTAAAGAGCTTGGTGCAGAAGTGGTTGTTCAATCAGCAAATGGGGATGATCAGACCCAGTTCTCACAATGCGAGAATTTAATTTCTCAGGGCGTAGATATCTTAGTTATTATTCCACACAATGGAGATGTTTTGGCACCAATTATCGAACAGGCTCATAAGGCTGGTATTAAGGTGTTAAGTTATGATCGTCTAATTACAAAATCTAATGTAGATTACTACATTTCTTTTGACAATGTGAAAGTCGGCGAACTACAGGCTAAAGCGATTACTGATATGGTACCAAAAGGAAAGTACTTCTTAATGGGCGGTTCTCCCGTTGACAATAATGCAAAACTCTTCCGTGAGGGCCAAATGAATGTCCTTAAACCATTCATCGATAAAGGAGATATCCAGATCGTTGGTGATCAATGGGTGAAAGACTGGCTGCCTGAAGAAGCTCTTAAGATCATGGAGAATGCATTAACGGCTAACAATAATAAAATTGATGCTGTAGTGGCTTCGAATGACAGTACTGCCGGCGGTGCTGTGCAGGCTCTAGGCGCGCAAAATTTAGCAGGAAAAGTACCTATATCCGGACAGGATGCTGAGTTGGCTAGCTGCCAGAGAATTGTAGAAGGAACACAGACTATGACGGTCTATAAACCTATTAAGCTTCTAGCACCTTCAGCAGCAGAAATTGCTGTGAAAATTGTCAAAGGGGATCAGATCAAAACAGATGGCGTAGTCAATAATGGCAGTAAAGAGGTTCCTTCTATTCTCTTGACGCCTATAGCTGTTGATGCTAAAAATATGGCAGATACGGTTATTAAAGATGGCTACAATAAATTGGAAGATGTATACAAAAACGTTCCTAAAGACAAATGGCCTAAGTAATCACTCAAATGCAGGTGGGGTTCTATCCCACCTGCTCAATTTAAATATGAGGGGATAAAAATGGACGATTTGATTTTAGAAATGAAGGAAATTAGCAAAGAATTTTCGGGTGTTAAAGCCTTAGATGAGGTATCTTTTGCTGTAAAAAAGGGTGAGATACATGCTTTATGTGGTGAAAACGGTGCCGGAAAATCAACGTTAATGAAGATATTGAGCGGTGTTTACCCCCATGGCTCGTATCAGGGGGATATTGTTTTTAATCAAGAGAAGATGATCATTCGTAATATAGCGGATGCGGAAAAAGCCGGTATTGCAATCATTCATCAGGAATTGGCTTTATTTAAAGAACTTTCCGTATATGAAAATATTTTTATCGGTAATGAAATCAGCTCTTATGGGCGCATTCATATCCCTGCGATGTTGTCAAAGACGCAAGGTCTTTTAAGGGAAATGAGATTGGATGTCAATCCTTATACTCTGATAAAACAATTGGGAACAGGGCAGCAGCAGTTGGTGGAGATTGCCAAAGCGTTAGCGAAAAATGCTACGTTACTGATTTTAGATGAGCCTACAGCTTCCTTATCGGAGGGAGAAGTAGAGATTCTCATAGATATTTTGGGACGACTGAAGGGTAAAGGTGTAACTTGTATTTACATATCTCATAAATTAGATGAGGTCCTCCGGTTAGCCGATACAGTCACCGTTATCCGTGATGGACGTTCAATTGGCTCTAAAGCAGCTCTTACATTGACGAAGGACAAGATCGTAGAGATGATGGTAGGGCGGGAAATTACTGATTTATATCCCAAAGAGATGCATAGTACCGAGCAAGAGATTTTTTCGGTTAAAAACTATACTGTGTATGATGTAAGTGATCCTAGTAGAAAGATAGTCGATCATGCTAATTTTTCCTTAAAACGGGGTGAAATTCTAGGATTTGCCGGATTAGTAGGTGCCGGACGTACGGAACTAGTATCATCAATCTATGGCTTTTATGATGGAAAATGTGATGGGGAAGTCTATCTGGAAGGGAATCTATTGTCCATACACCATCCTAATGATTCATTGCAGCAGGGAATTGCCATGCTGCCTGAAGATCGCAAGCGTCATGGCATTGTTGAGATCATGTCTGTCAGGGAAAACATGACACTGGCTACTATTGAGAAATATCGGTTGGCAATGGACCGTATCGATGATTGCCAGGAACTAAGCGATGCTAATGACTATATGGCAAGGTTAAAGATAAAAACACCGGGCTTGGATACTTGCATTAAAAACTTAAGTGGCGGTAATCAGCAAAAGGTTGTGCTGGCAAAATACTTACTGCGCAAATTGAAGGTACTTATCTTAGATGAGCCGACCCGCGGTATCGATGTTGGTGCAAAATATGAAATTTATAATCTGATGAATCGCTTGGCTGCAGAGGGTATCGGTATTATTATGATTTCTTCTGATTTGCCGGAAGTATTGGGAATGTCTGATCGAATACTAGTCATGAATGAAGGGCGGATAAAAGGTGAATTTTTGAACCATAAAAATTTAGATCAGGAACAAATAATGCATTGTGCTGTAGGGGGGGCTACTGCGTGACAACGGAGCTGAAGAAAGAAGTTGAGATGGGCAGTTCAAAAAAAATATCCTTAACGTCCATGTTTCATTTTGATGTAAAGACATATACTATGATTTTAGCATTGGTGTCGATTTGGATAATATTTACCATGACGACAAACGGGGATTTTCTAACATCTAGAAACTTGTCTAATTTGTTTCGTCAAATGTCGATTACGGGTATTTTATCAATTGGTATGGTTTTCATTATTATTGCCGGGCATATTGATTTGTCAATTGGTTCGCTTATGGGACTATTGGGAGGTATTACAGCCGTTCTTAATGTTTGGTTCAAACTGGATGGAATGTTAGCAATAGGAATTACTCTTGTCCTTGGTTTGTTGATTGGTATCTTTAATGGCTGGTTAATTGCTTACAAAAAAATACCGGCATTTATTGTCACACTAGGGGGGATGCTGGTATTTAGAGGTATATTAGTAGGTATGACCAAAGGAACTACCGTTGCGTCTCTTGATCCAAGTATTCGTTTTGTGGGGAATGCATATCTCGTTGATGGAATTGGAATTGTCCTAGGTATAATCGCTGTTGCATTTCTTTTTTATAACTCCCTCTCAGGTCGAAAACTTCATTCTCAATATGGTTTGGCAGTTCCGCCAATGTCTGTTGAAATAGCAAAAATTGCTTTTGCTGCCGTAGTAATTGGCTTACTTATTACTATTCTTAATTCGTACCAGGGGTTTCCTGTACCGGTGCTCATTTTGACAATCATGGCTGTTGTTTTTTCTTACGTTTTGACGAAAACCGTATTTGGCCGCCGAGTGTATGCAATTGGCGGCAATGCAGAGGCGGCTAAATTATCAGGTATCAATGTTACGAAGATGACATTGAGTATATTTGCCATTAATGGTTTATTGGTTTCGATTGCTGGTATACTCCTATGTTCCCGCTTGAATGCAGCTTCGGTAGCTGCCGGGCAGAATGCTGAAATGGATGCCATTGCGGCTTGTGTCATCGGGGGAGCCAGCCTGATGGGCGGTGTAGGCAGCGTCGGCGGCGCAATTGTCGGTGCGTTGGTAATGGCAAGCTTGGATAATGGCATGAGTATGTTAAATATTGAAACCTTTTGGCAGTTTATTGTTAAGGGGTCAATACTGGTACTAGCTGTCTGGGTAGATATTGCTACGAAAAATAAGCGGTAGAGTATGAAGCAAAGAATGTAAAGAAGTAAGGTATAGATTCTAGAGGCAATGTTGAACATAAAGAGCACAGAGAGACTGAGGAGGGCTTTAGCTATCTCTTCTCAGTGTTCTTTGTGCTCTTTATGGTTGGTTATTCATTTTTTACTCAGCGTATTAGCTTCTCAAGGAGTTTGTTAGTCACCGCTTGCTTTAGTTCTCCTTTGGAGACAGGAATGTCTTGCTGTTTTAGCCTTTCTAAGGCTTCTTGGCTAAGCTGCTCAGGATAGATCGTTCCATAAGCCGTTTGGATGGCGATTTCGGAAATATCCGTAGTAGTTCCTTTCTTTACAAATAACCCTGTCATCTTCTGAAAAGAGATGCCGTAGGTTTTGCCATCGTGGATACTAAAGCTTCCTCTAGTAACCGCAGTCTCACCCTTACCGCTCACGTGACCGTTAAAAGCAAGAGGGCCTTGAACGGCTTTATCTG
>CAMKSY010000197.1 GCA_946415545.1 uncultured Pelosinus sp.
CATAATTTTGACGAACTTGTTAACCGTAAGAAAACCGAATGTAAAAAATGGGATACGTATGCAGAGGATGTTATACCGATGTGGATCGCTGATACCGATTTCAAATGTCCCCAGCCTGTTATCGATGCTATGGTGAAAAGGGCAGAACATGGTATCTATGGCTATCCAGTAAATTGTAAAAGTTTTGAGCAATCAATTATTAATTGGCAAAAAAAAAGATTCAACTGGAATGTTGACGTTGATTGGGTGGAGTATACACCGGCAGTAGTGCCTGCTATTGTATATGCAATGCGTGCCTTTACGAATCCTGGTGACAATATTGTAATTCAGATGCCAGCGTACCACCCTTTCCATGATATCATCCCAAATAACGGCAGACACATTCTTGGAAATAACCTGATTTTAAAAGAAGATGGCAGTTATGAAGTGGATTATGAGAATTTGGAGGCATTACTTAGTAAAAAAAGAACAACCATGTTTTTGCTATGCAGTCCTCATAATCCCGTTGGTAAGTGCTTTACGAGAAAAGAGTTAATAAGGATCTCTGAACTTTGTTTAAAACATAATGTATTTGTTGTTTCCGATGAAATTCACTCTGATATTATTTATAAAGGGAGCCAGCATATTCCTTTTGGAAGTCTTTCTCAAGAAGCAGCAGACAACTGTGTAGTTTGCGTCAACCCTAGCAAAACTTTTAATATTGCTGGCGTGAGAACTGGAGCTGTGATTATCCCGAATCGGCGTAATCACGATCTTTTTTATGCTCCACTTGAAAATAATAAAGCATATGGCAGAACTGTGTTTGGCACATTGCCGATTGAAGTTTCCTACAACGAGTGTGATTACTATGCAGATCAATTATTAGAGTATTTGCAAGGCAACCTTGAATACCTTGAAAATTTCATTTCAGCAAGAATTCCTAAAATCAAAGTTACTAAAACACAAGCGACTTATCTTATTTGGTTAAACTGCAAGGAACTGAATATGGGACCCAAAGAGCTGCATAACTTCTTTTTAGAAGAAGCAAAAGTTGCTATGAATGAAGGCTCTACCTTTGGACCTGGCGGAGCAGGCTTTATGAGAATGAACATTGCTTCTCCCCGCTCCCGTCTGGTAGAGGCGTTGGAAAGAATGGAAGTAGCAATAAATAAACGATAAAGGAGTTACATATGAAGCAGGTTAGAATGAAATGAACAAAGGGGAGCTTAACGTGGAAAAGAATACACTGCAGATGCAGTTAATTATATTGTTAGTATTATTTTCGTTTTTATCTGCAGCTATAATTGGTGGTGTCAGTTCTTACATGAATGTTAATACTACCAGGGAAGAAATAGCAAAAAATAACCTGACCATCGCGAATCAAACTGCCCATGAAATTGAGCAATTTATGAATGATGATACGAAATTAATGGAGGTACTGGCTTTATCACCGACTGCATATTCCATGGATGCAGCCAAGTTCCGGGAAATGATTATTACGGCCCAAAAGAAGCATCCTGAATTTGAAACAATCTATGTTATGAATGCAACCGGTATGCAGATTGCCAAAACCACCAACTCAGCACTAAACAATAAAGCGGATAAAGATTACTTTAAAAAGGCCATGCAGGGAAATACTTTTCTTACAGAGTCTTATATTTCACAGTTAACCAATGCTCCAACTATAACAATTTCAACACCAATAAAAGATTCAAATGGCACTATTGTTGGAGTGCTGGCTGGAGATGTAAGTTTAAAAACCATTGGAGAAATTGCTTCTCGAACTTCCGTTGGTAATTCAGGTTATTTGGATGTAGTAGATAATAAAGGGACATTGTTAGCTAGTATAAATTCAGAAAAGGTAACCAAGCAAGAGAATATCGGACAAGCAAAATATGTTCAGGATGTTATCGCTGGCCGAGTTGGTAATATGGAAGCGATATCGTCAGCAGGAGTAGATTCTTTGATTGTATTTGCACCTGTTTTAGGTTACAACTGGGGAATCATTACATACTTACCAAAGACCGAAATCACCGATCAAATTAAGCATAGTTTGCTGGTAATGGCCATATTGATTTTACTGGCTGTACTTATTGCCGCAGGGACAGCGATTTATGCGGCTAAAGGAATGGCTAGGCCTCTTAATGAGCTAGTACAAGTAGCAGATAAAATTGCCAGTGGTAATTTAAGTAATAAGGTTCAAGTACGGGGCGTAGCAGAAGTCAATCAATTGGCGGTATCGCTGGATAAAATGCGGGAAGATCTACAGAAGATTATTCTTGATATTATGTCTTCTGCTGAACAAGTCTCAGCTGCTTCCGAGCAACTTACAGCAAGTGCTGATCAGTCTGCACAGGGGACCCAATTAGTAGCAAGTACCATATGCCAATTAGCGCAAGGGGCTGATCAGCAAGTGAATGCTATTGATACCACCTCTTTAGTAGTACAAAAAATGTCAGCGGGTATTCAGGAAGTTTCAGCAAATGCCAGTTCTGTAAATACCATATCCGAGCAAGCTGCAACAGCGGCGCAGCGTGGCGGAAAATCAATTCATGCTGTCATGCTGCAAATGGAGACAATAGAACGAACGGTTGCTAATTCTGCAGAGGCGGTAACTAAGCTAGGAGAGCGGTCACTAAAAATTGGTCAAATTGTTGAAACCATTTCCGGTATTGCCGGACAAACTAATCTGTTAGCACTTAATGCGGCTATTGAAGCAGCTAGGGCTGGTGAACAAGGCCGGGGCTTTGCCGTGGTAGCAGAGGAAGTACGGAAATTAGCCGAGCAGTCTCAAGGGGCAACCAAGCAAATTGCCGAATTAATTATTGAAGTTCAGACAGAGACGGATAAAGCCGTGTTAGCTATGAATGATGGTACACGGGAAGTTAAAATAGGTGGTGAAGTTGTTGATACTGCAGGTCAAGCCTTTCAAGAAATTGTAGGGTTGGTTGAAGGGGTATCAGAACAATTCAAGTCTATTTCATCAGCTATGCAGCAGATGTCCGGCGAGAGTCAGCAAATTGTAGGGGCAGTTTATGATATTGATAAAATAAGCAAAGCGGCAGCTGAGCATACGCAGACGGTATCGGCTGCGACTGAGGAACAGGCAGCATCTATGGAAGAAATTGCAGCTGCCAGCCAGTCCTTGGTTACAATGTCTGAAAAATTGCAAAACACAATTGCAAAATTTAAACTGTAATGTTGGTCGATTCATCTAGAACATAGGTGCTCTATTAAAGAAAGAATAAATTTAATTGTTTAGTTTTGCATCGAGTTTTTAGATTTTTTGTACCCAAACTCTACATGAGAAGATAAAGAGAAAGTCTCCTATAATGGTATCCAAATACTACTATAGGAGACTTTCTTATGTCTGGGAGAAAAGCAGCAACTCATTATCCCGGCGATCTTTTACTATCTTCGGTAGTGACTTATGGAACTTCATTTTCTTTGCTTTTTTCAGCAATAGCATATATTTTAAGGATCAGCCATCTAATGAAGATTGCCATTGCAATATAGATAGGGAAACCATAATAATATTTCCACTTAAGGAGCAGGTAGAAATCACTCCATACCAGCAGTGGTTCCAATATAAAGCAGAATATAGCTGCCATTAACAGTGTTGCCCACAAAAAACGTCTCCAGCTGCTGCAGTACTGGTAAATAAGAGAATAGATCATTGGTAAACTAGCCAGATCGACTGCTGACAAAGGCGGAAATATTGGAATTATATCAGCAGGATATTCCCAGAGAGCAAGCTCCTCCCCCATCTCGTCCAGTACGAGAGTAATCATGGCAGTTAAAGCGGCATGCAAAGTGATTTCCAGTAATCGGGATTTATCCACTAGTTTGCACCAAACGAGGGCAGAAAAAAGAAAAACACCTATTAAAATAAACCATCTAAAGTGAAATAGGTCTTCTTGCTGCCACTCATTAATACGCAAGTAAGTTAGCAGTTTCTGTAATTCTACAGCTGTGGATATATCAGTAGCGAAAAACATAGATAGCCTCCTTAGCTGGAATGTCTTTCAGCATTCTTGGCAATGGATAAGATAAGAACAACGATTCCTCTGATGATCAACGCTACAGCGATGTATAACAAGAAGTTATAGCTATAGCTCCAGTTCAGCAATTGATAGAAATCAGCCAAAACTAAAGCCGGTTCAAAGATAAAAGACAGTAAGCCAGCAATGATAATAGCAGCTAAGTTAAAACTCTTCCAAGTTGAAAAGTATTGATAGGTAATCGATAATGCCAGAGGCACAAATATTAAATTAATTGCTGTTATCACTGGAAATATCGGAAATAAATAAATGGGGTAGGCCCATAACGTTAATTCATCGCCGCATTCATCGATGCCCATCATGACAATTGTTGTTAAAATCGTATATAGCAGGATCTCTGGTATTCTAGCCTTATTCAGCAGTCTCCACCACAGCATGATGGTGAACAGAGACAATCCTAGCAGAAACCACCACTTAAAATGAAATACATCTTCCTGCAGCCATTTCTCAACATGAGCGGAAGTAAGCATTTTTTGTATTTCTATCTCAGTTATTAACCCTGTTACTGAAAGTAGCATATGTTGCCTCCTCAATCAATACGCAGTTGAATTGTTCTTATTATGCCACAAGAAATGATCTTACATCCTAGACTGAAGTAGTTTCAAAGCTGATGAAATTTTATCAGCTTTGAAGCTGCCGTCAATTGATATGGAAAGTAAGCATTATATTCAAGATTCTCTGGACAAACTATAAAGATTCTGCGATTCTTTACAATTCCACAGGACTTATAAAGGAATTGGCGAAATGGCTGATGAAAGAGATATAAAATACTGAGTAGTAATTACAATTAATACTAATAGCTGATGCTGGATAGGAGTAGAAAATATGATAACTCACTCTAAAATACGACGGACAGGAGCTGTATTTAAGCTGTTTGCAGGTTTTCTTACCGAGATTGCCTGGTATAATCTCCTGCGTAGAATATACGGGTCTAAAATAGAGGCCCGCTTACCTGAACTTTATCGTAATCAAGCCATAAGGTTTCGGGAGACTGCATTAGTTCTACAAGGATTAATGATAAAAGTAGGGCAGTTCTTCAGTACTCGTATTGATGTACTTCCTGTAGAATATATTACTGAATTGGCCTTGCTTCAAGATCAGGTACCACCTGTAGACAGTGCCAAAATCAAAGAAGTAATTGGATTAGAACTTGGGAGCAAGGTGGAAGAGCTATTTGCCCAGTTTGATGATAATCACATTGCTGCGGCATCCTTTGGGCAGGTACACCAAGCTGTTTTGCTGTCAGGAGAAGTGGTGGCAGTAAAAGTATTAAGGCCATCGATTGAAAAGATTGTTGAAATTGATCTTACAGCCTTTCGAACCGTAATTTGGATGGTGAAGGTCTTTACTAAATGGGAGCAGTATGCAGATTTTGATGCTATCTATGACGAGTTTAGTACTACCATTCGCGAAGAGCTTGACTATCGGCAGGAGCTGGCTAATCTTGAGCGGTTCCGGAGAAATTTTCAAGATGATCCAATGATTTCTGTGCCAGCTGTTTATCCGAAATATTCAAGGCAGCGAGTGTTGACCCTGGAGTTCGTATCGGGGTATAAGATAACAGATCGCACAGGTTTGTTAGCAGCAGGAATTAGCCCAAAAATCGTGGCGGGAAATGTAGTGAATTCCTATCTTAAGCAAGCTTTAATACACGGTTTTTACCATGCCGACCCTCATCCGGGTAACTTATTTGTAAGACCGGATGGTGGCATTATTTTTATTGATTTCGGGATGGTGGGCAAGATTACAGACCATAACAAAAAGGCTGTCCGTAAATTAATTGGCGGAGTAATCAATAGTAATGCTGAAGAAGTGTCTCATGCTTTGCAAGAATTGGGATTTATTAAGCCGGCTGCCAATCTTTTAAGCTTGCAAAAGGCAATTGCTTTATTATTGACAGACCTGCGGGATACGAAACTAGAAGAACTCGGGAAACTAAAAATGGATGGGCTTTTAGAAGAGTTACGTGAATTCATTTATTCTCAGCCTTTTCAGATTCCTGTACATTATACTTTTTTAGGCAGAGCTGTAGGGACGCTATCAGGGATTGCTACAGGGCTGGATCCCAATATGAACATCTTGGCAGTGATTAAGCCTTATGCAAAACAGGTTCTTGGTCAAGACTTCTCACTTCTGCAATTGGTTTGGCAGAAGACCAAAAAAGTAGTTCTTGCGGGGGTCGAGGTTCCGCCATTGCTGGAGCAGACTTTGCGAGATCTTCGTGCTGGGGATGTTCAAGTCAAGGTAGAAATGGGACCTATCTTGAGACAGTTACGCTTTCAGGAGACGTTAGCAAATCGACTGGTGTGGACTATTTTATTGACAGGTACAGGGATTGGAGCGGCTGTTCTATGGAGCAGCGGGCATAAAGACACGGCCATTCCGCTATTATATATTATGGGGGGGATTGCTTTGTTATTGATAAATAATTTGCGTAAACGCGCTGAAAAAGTACTGCACTGGCATCGTCATTCTCGTCGGTGATGGGTCTGGAGAGCAGAATCTTACAAGAATATTTGGTAAGCATTCCTTATGATTTATGAGGTATAAAAATGGATACTATAGCACAATTAAGTGCATAATTGTTTTTTAAAAGCTTAGTGTATATTATTATATAAAGATAGTGTTTCCAAAAGAAAAGCATGTGGTAAAAGGACTTAGCTCAACTAACTAAGCAGCATACATAGCATTGAAGAATTGCTCAGCGATAGAAGGAGGCGTATATATATGTCAAAAAATATACTTGTTTTAACAGGTAGCCCTAGAAAAGGCGGCAATACAGATAAGCTGGCAGATGCATTTATTGCTGGTGCTCAAACAATAGGACACACAACCGTAAAATTTACAACTGCCGATAAAAACATTAAGGGCTGTATAGATTGCCAGACGTGCTTTAGCAAGGGGAGCGCCTGCTCTATTCCAGACGATTTTGCTAAATTAGCACCGCTCCTAGAGCAAGCTGATATGGTTGTGTTAGCAACACCAATGTATTGGTTCTCATTTCCGGTGCAGTTGAAAGCTGCTATTGACAAGTTATATTCTTATCTAATCTCGAAAAGAACATTGAAGATAAAGGAATGCGCTCTACTAGTCAGCGGCGGCGGATCAGATTTAAATACGTTTAATGGTATTGTTGAGTCCTATAAGCTAATTGCTGATTTCCTGAAATGGAAGGACGAAGGTATCGTCATTGTACCAGGCCTTCATGATAAAGATGACATTCTTAAGACCGATGGACTAAAGAGAGCGGAAGCATTCGGGAAAAGCATAGTTTGATCTTCCCGAATCATGGGGACGGTTCTTTTGCTTCCATATTTTTTATATAACAGTAATATTGTACTGCAGGAATTTGGATTCGTTATGCCTAAGTAATCGTTTAAGAGGTCTCTGGATGAGAGAATATAAAGAAGATCAGCTATATTCTTTTATGATTGGTATTATATTGGGAGCAGAACATTCATGCTTGCATACTTGAGATCTCTTTACTCTAGGGTAAGATAGGCAGGCAAGTATATTTATATGTAAGGATATTTTTAACGAATAGGTAGGTGTCAATTATGATGGAAAGTTGGAAACGGCTGCAAAATGGCACGGATATACGAGGAATTGCCATTGAAACACCACAGAATGCAGTGACTCTTACGTCAGCGATGGTAAGAGCGATCGGTTCTGGGTTTAGGCAATGGCTGCTGGAGAAAAAGAACATACAGGCAGCTAGCTGTAAGATTCCGATTGCTATGGATTCCAGATAAT
>CAMKSY010000198.1 GCA_946415545.1 uncultured Pelosinus sp.
ATACAAATTGTATAGGAATGCAACAACGACATATTCTTGTTAACGAGAAAAAAATTCAAAGAAGGCTAATGCACCTAAGAAGGTACATTAGCCTTCTTTGAATTTTTTTTTATGTTCCAAAAAAAGTACGTTCTTAATTTATAATCAATTCAAAAATCTAAGAAAGCGTTGGTTTTGTTAGGTTGGTTAATCATGATTAGGACTGGCATGAAACTTGCAAATTATTGTCCATGAGATACGGGATAAACCAATAGGAAAGGGGAGATTATTATGTCAAAAGTAAAAACGGCGGAAGAGGTAGCTGAACTAATTAAAGACGATTCGACAGTGGCAGCTACTGGTTTTGGTCTTGCCGGCTGGGCTGAAGAAGTAGCGCAGGCCATTGAGAAGCGATTTCTTGAGACGAGCCATCCACAGAATATGACATTAATACATGGTTCTGCCATTGGAGATTGGAAAGAAAGAGGCACCACGCGTCTGGCTAAAGAAGGACTAGTAAAACGTTGGATCGGTGCTCATATCGGATCTTCGCCGAATATGTCCAAGTTGGTAGCGGAAGGCAAGATTGAAGGCTATTGCCTGCCACAAGGCGTAATTATTCAGCTTTATCGTGAGATTGCGGCTAAAAGACCAGGACTAATTACCAAGGTAGGATTAGGAACTTTTGTAGATCCTCGTCTTGATGGAGCAAAAATGAACTCCTTTACAACTGAAGATATTGTTAAAGTTGTAGAATTTGAAGGTGAAGAATGGCTGTTTTATAAAAGATTTCCTATCAATGTTGCGTTAATTCGTGCAACGACTGCGGATGAAAACGGTAATCTTACCATGGAAAAAGAAGGAGTACTTCTAGAAGCGCTGCCATTGGCGCAAGCAACTAAGAATAGTGGTGGAATTGTTATCGCCCAAGTTGAGTATTTGGCTAAGGGGGGGTCATTGCATCCGAAAGATGTTAAAGTACCGGGAATTTTAGTGGATTATGTAGTAGTGGCAACGAAACAAGAAGCTTGTTGGCAGGCTGAAGGACTATATTATAGTCCAGCTTTTTCTGGTGATATGAAAGTACCTTTAGACAGTATTCCAGAGTTGCCAATGAATGAGCGCAAAATTATTGCCCGGCGTGCGGCGATGGAACTAACATCAGACACCGTAGTTAATTTAGGCGTTGGTATCCCTAGTGATGTTGCTGCTGTAGCAAACGAAGAGAATGCAATTCATCTCATGACATTAACTACAGAAGCCGGTGGTGTAGGGGGAGTCCCTGCAAGCTTACCTAATTTTGGTCAATCTTATAATGGAGAAGCGATAGTCGATCATCATGCTCAATTTGATTTTTATGATGGCGGCGGTGTTGATGTAGCATTTTTAGGTCTTGCTCAAACCGATAAAGAAGGTAATGTGAATGTTAGCAAATTTAAAGGGCGAGCTATGGGGTGTGGCGGTTTTATCAATATAACGCAAAATTCTAAAAAAGTAGTATACTGCGGTACTTTTACTGCTGGAGGGTTACAGGTCGCAATTGAAGATGGTAAATTACTCATTATCCAAGAAGGAAAAGGTAAAAAGTTTATTGATGCAGTTGAGCAAGTTACTTTTAGTGGTAACTATGCGGCTACAGTAAAGCAACCAGTAGTATATGTTACCGAACGGGCTGTATTTACCTTAGAAAATGGAAAATTAACCTTGATCGAGATTGCTCCAGGCATTGATCTGGAGAAAGATATATTGAAATTAATGGATTTTAAGCCTGAGATTTCACCAGATTTAAGAACCATGCCGCCAGCAATATTTCAGTCTAAGTGGGGACAACTGAAACATATAATTGAAGCCAAAAAGAAAGGTTGATGAGAAAATGGCTGATATAATGCTTACGCTTGAACAACAAAAATTGCAGGATTTTGTACGGGAATTTACAGCAAAACACATTATTCCCGTGGCCAGTGAATGGGATGAGAAAGGTGAATTCCATGAATTTATCTTGGAAGAAGTAAAGAAAATTGGTTTACATTGCATGGCAGTGCCAACAGAATATGGTGGACCAGGATATGATTCTGTCTCTCAGTCTGTAGTGATGGAACAATTTGGTTATGGATGTTGTGCATTTGCCACTACCCTTGGGGGGAATGGATTAAGTTCTTATCCCTTGGCGATAGCGGGTACCGACGAACAGAAGAAATTATATTATGGCCGTCTTGTAGCAGGGGGAATGGGGGGCTTTGCTCTAACCGAACCAGGGGCCGGATCGGATGCAGGAGCATGCTCGACTACTGCTAAATTAGATGGCGATGAATGGGTGCTAAATGGAACAAAATGCTTTGCAACTACCTGCGGAGTAGCTAGTATAATGGTGGTATTTGCCAGTACTGATCCCAGCAAAGGAGTAAAAGGCCTCAGTGCTTTCATCGTGGAAAAGGAGCGGGAAGGTTTTTCCGTTGGGGCAACTGAGCATAAAATGGGCATCCGCAGTTCCAATACAGTGGAGTTGCTGTTAAAAAATGTTCGGATTCCCAAAGATCATTTATTAGGCAATGAAGGCGAGGGCATGAAAATTGCGATGAAGACATTAGATATGGCTCGTCCAATTGTTGCTTCTATGGCAGTGGGGGTAGCTCAGAGGGCGTTGGATGCAGCCGTTGCATTTGCTAAGGAATATCTGGATGTAAACGGCAAGCCTATAGGCATGAACCAAGCTGTTGGTTTTAAATTGGCAGATATGGCCATTCGAGTAGAAGCTGCCAGACAGCTTGTACGAAATGCTCTTCGTATGAAAGAAGCCGGAGTGCCTTATACGAAAGAAGCAGCAATAGCCAAGACCTTTGCTACCGATACAGCAATGTATGTCTCGGCAGATGCTGTTGGCTTAATGGGCAACCAAGGTTATTCTAAGGATTCCTTTGTTGAAAAATTGATGCGTGATGCTAAAGTCACTCAGATTTATGAAGGAACAAATCAAGTGCAGCGGATGGTCATTGCCGGTCAGCTGCTTAAATAGGTATGAATAAACAGTAGGAGGATAACCAATGAGTTACGCATTGACAGAAGAACAACAATTGATCCAGCAAAGCGCCAGGGAGTTTACCCAGGAATATATAGAACCTATCGCTTCTGAAATAGATCATGCGAGCATTCATCCAAGCGCAGTTGTCCAGCTTATGGCTGAGCATGATTTTCTAGGCTTATATCTGCCAGAAGAATTTGGTGGTGCTTCTGCAGGCTATCTTAGTTATGTCCTTATTATAGAAGAAATTTCTCGAATGAGCGGTGCCGTTGCCTCTATTTTGATTAACCATGCTTCTCTTGCTGCTTATTGCGTCAATCGCTTTGGAACAGTAAAGCAAAAGCAAGCTTACTTACCAGCTCTGTGCAGCGGCGAAAAATTGGGAGCTTTTGCTCTTACTGAGCCAGGGGCGGCGCCAGGCGCAGGAATGCATAAAGTAGTAGCCGCAAAAGAGGGCGACAATTATGTTTTAAATGGACGTAAGTGTTATATTGCCAACGGTGGTGTTGCGGATGTGTACGTGGTGTTTGCTCTAACCAGTCCAGAAGCAGGGACGAAAGGGATGAGTGCCTTTATTGTTGATGGGAATACTGCAGGACTGACTGTTAGCCGCACAGTCGGTAAAATGGGACTTCGTGGTTGTCAATCTGCAGAACTGGTTTTTGAAAACGTCATCGTATCTAGCCATAATTTGCTGGGGTCTGAAGGTGTTGGCATGAAGATTGCTCAACAAGCTCAACTCGCTGCTAGTGTGGCAGAAGGTGCTCAAGTTGTCGGTATCGCTCAAGCTGCTATGGATGATGCTGTGAGGTATGGTAAAGAGAGAATCCAATTTGGTCGCCCAATTGCTGCTTTCCCGGCAATTCAGACAATGTTAGCTGAAATGGCAACCAATATTTATATAGCCCGCTTGGCAGTATATGATGCAGCAAGCCTCATTGAAAGGGATAAACCTTTTATGAAAGAAGCTGCGATGGTGAAGTTATTCACTGGCCGCATTGGCCAAAGTGCATTAATTGATGTCATCCAAATTGAAGGCGGATATGGTTATAGTCAAGAAATGATTGCCTCGCGCTTCTATCGTGATATCAAGGGGGCAGTAATTAATGAGAGTTCCGCCGATTTTCCAGAAAAAGTAATAGCTAAGGATCTACTTGCCTAAATCTTAGTAAGGTGCAATAAAAAACAAAGTTAAGGGAGAGACGCATAGATTCGCTCTCTCCCGGTGGAAGGAGCTATAATATGCCAAAAGTCCTTGTTTGTTATAAATGGGTATTAGATGAACAAGATATCAAAATAAATTTAGGAGATTTATCTCTCGATTCAAGTCGGGCAAAGTACAAAATTAGTGATTACGATAAAAATGCTATTGAAGAAGCAACACTGCTTATAGAAGCCCATGGAGGGAATGTCGATGCATTAACTTTTGGTAGTGATAAAGTAAAACAATCGTTAAAAGATGCTCTATCCCGCGGTCCTGGTTCAGTACAATGGATTGGGGACGCAGCTTTTGAGCAGGCGGATGCCTTTGTTACAGCCAATGTCCTGGCAGCTGCTATCCGTAAGAATGGAACCTATGATTTAATTCTTTGTGGTGAAGGAAGTGCTGACTCCTATAATCAACAGGTAGCTCCACGGTTAGCTGCGTTACTGGAAATTCCAGCTATTACTTTCGTTCAGAAACTTTGTATGGATGGTAGCCGCACGATTGCTACTCGTAAGCTGGGCGATTGCACTGAAGTGGTGGAAGTAGAAGGTCCGGCAGTCATTAGTGTACTACCGGAAATTAATAAACCTCGCATACCTAGCTTAAAGCAAGTCATGGCTGCCGCCAAGAAGCCATCACAAGAAATAAAGCTTGTTGAACTGGAGCTTTCAGCAGATGATATTATTCCTAAAACCGTTAGTGTATCTGTTAAAGGCTATATTATGAATCGAAAAAATATTTTATTTAAAGAGGCCAGCCATGCCGATAACGTTGCTAAGCTTGTTGCCAGCCTTGCCCAAGAGGGTCTGTGCTAGAGGAAAGGAGTAAAAAGATGTCAGGTATTTGGATATATTCGGAAGATAGCGTGATTGCCAAAGAACTGCTTACAGCTGGTTTAGAGCTGAAAGCAAGTATGGGTCAATCAGTAGGTGTAATTACCCTTGCTGGTGATGAACAAAATGCTTTTATTGCAGCCGGGGCAGATAAGGTATGCATCTTAAAGGGGCAGAACCCTTGGCCGGAAAGTTATGCAGGTGCAGTAGCTGACGTTGTTAGCAAAGAGCAGGCTAGTGTACTATTAGTTGGCGGGACGCTGCGGGGAAAAGATTTAGCTGCTAATGCGTCTGCCGCTCTAAGAACTGGATTAGTAACAGATGCACTAACAATACAGTATGTAAATAATAGCATTGAGACCACTCGATTGGTATATGGTGGGTTAGCCATTCAGACAGAAGTCATTTCACTGCCGGCATTCGTTACTGTGCCGCCACGGACGTATCGGGAAGCACCGGCAATGACTGGCAGGCAAGGGGAAGTATTTACTGTTGAAGTTGATACTATAGCTTCAGGGATATCAATTAGTAATGTGTGTCCAATCATTCGTGAGGGCGCAGATATCTCAACCGCGAACAGAGTTGTAGGTGTTGGTCGTGGCTTCGCCAAGAGAGAAGACTTAGCAATGGCTGAAAAATTAGCCCAAGCCATTGGTGCTGAAATTGGTTGTACAAGAGGTATCGCTGAGGATAGCCATTGGCTGCCAAGTGAGTGTTATATTGGCATCTCTGGGCAAAAGGTGAAAGCTGAACTTTATATTGCTGCCGGAATATCAGGCCAAGTACAACATATTGTAGGCGTACGTGATTCTAAAATTATTGTAGCGATTGATACCAACGAAAAGGCACCGATCTTTGCGGCAGCCGATTATGGTATTGTAGGCGATCTTTATGAAGTGTTGCCATTATTAGCAGGAGCAATGGAGGGGAAATAGAGTACTTGTGTTCTTGGAAGGAGGTGCCCAACATGTCAGAAGAAGAAAAATTTGATGCTATTATTATCGGTGCGGGTCCCGCAGGAGCAGCCTGTGCATATGTTCTGGCGAAAGAGGGGAAAAACGTAATTCTTATTGAGCGAGGTGCGACTGCCGGAGAGAAAAATGTTACTGGTGGACGTTTATATACCTATGCTATGGAACTTGTAGAGCCTGGCCTATATAAAGAGGCTCCCATGCAGCGCAAGGTCGTGCGTGAGCAGATTATGATGATGAGTGCTAACAGTGCCATTACTGCAGATTATGTGAACTATGACTTTGGAACAGAAGTGCCCCAATCCTTCACGGTGCTTCGTACTCCTTTTGATGAATGGTTTGCTGCTCAAGCAGAAGAACAAGGTGTCATGCTGGCCTGCGGGATTCTAGTAGAAGATTTAATCGAAAGAGATGGAAAAGTTGTTGGTGTGAGAGCAGGTGACGATGAGATTTATGCTGATGTTGTGGTTGCAGCTGACGGTGTCAATTCGTTTATTGCGCAAAAAGCAGGGCTGCGAGACGACATTTCTTCACATGCTGTTGCGGTTGGTGCCAAAGAAATTATCGAATTACCAAGTCGTGTAATTGAGGATCGATTTAACCTGACAGGTGATGAGGGTGCTGCGCGAATGCTAGTTGGTGGTACAGATGGAGTTCTCGGTGGAGGATTTATGTACACAAACAGTAATAGTATTTCTCTAGGTGTAGTGCTAAGTCCTGAAGATCTTGCCCGACACGGCAAAAAAATCCACGAAATTCTTCAAGACTTAAAGATGCACCCAGCCATATATTCTCTTATTAAAGATGGTACGACAGTAGAATACGGGGCTCACCTGGTGCCAGAAATTGGTTTCAGCGGCATGCCGAAAAAACTATACCGTAATGGCTTACTAGTGGTGGGCGATGCTGCAGGCATGTGCATGAATACAGGTACAATCCTAAGAGGCATCGATCTGGCAATTGTAAGCGGTGTAGCTGCGGCAAGAGCAATCCTTGCTAATAAGGGGGCTAGTGATGTTGGAGCCGCATATATGCAGCAACTAGAAGAATTACAACTTCTGCCCACCATGCGTCTTTACAGTAAGTATCATGAAATATTAAGTAATCCTCGCATGATCTCTACCTATCCAAACATGGCGAATGAAATCATGAAGATGATATTCGGTGTTGATGGCACATTACCCAAACGTATCGACAAGGCTATGCTTGGTATTGTAAAGAGACATGTTACCTTCGGACAAATAGTAGCAGATGGCTGGAAGGGGTTTAAGGCAACAACATGACAATAAAAAAACTTACCCCAGAAGAACTTCTTGGACTGGATAAATTTGCTGTTGATGAAGAAGAACCCCACATTCTTCTGGATAAAACAGTTTGCGTAAAATGCATAGACAAGCCCTGCCTTGTGGTATGTCCAGCAGTTCTTTATACCATAAAGGATGGAGAACTTAATTTTGATTACGCAGGGTGTCTGGAATGCGGTACTTGTCGAGTGGTATGCAAAGATAAGGGAATTGTTCGTTGGACCTACCCACGAGGGACCTTTGGAGTTGCCTTTAGAAATGGCTAGAGACTAAAAGGGGAGGGTTAAAAAGTGAGAAATCAACAAGAATTTTATGGCTGGAAATTATGTGGTGCTTTGTGGTTCTTGTATTTGCTTAACATGGGATTTCCGCTATACGGCGGTGCTGTTATTAATACCTATATGATGAAGGAATTAGCTATGGATCGGACTACCTTTGGTCTAGGGTTTACTTTGCTGAACTTTTTTATTGGT
>CAMKSY010000199.1 GCA_946415545.1 uncultured Pelosinus sp.
TTCCGATACTCTTCCGTTTAATAGTGCTGCATTCTCAAGAGTTTTACCTAAGCCTACTAGACTTTGCTCTGTTATACCTTGCTTAATGAGCTGCTGCACCGCTTTACCAATTTCCGGCGGCAAACTTTGCCCAAAAGCTTCTAACTTTACAGCCACTGTGCTTTTGTCAGACGACGTTCTCATCTCCTGTAGAAGATGCTCTAATGCATTTGCAGCTTGCTGAAGAACCTTTGGCGCAATATCCTTAAATTGCTGAGCATCCACCGCCTTTGCAGCTGACCAGATCTCAGGTAGATCTGGCAAGCTACTTTCAGTTGCTTGCTGCTGCGTCAGCGGTATCTTGCTTTCCAGCATTTTCATCAATTGACCGATAGCCTTCTGGTCATTTTCCGTAAGCTGACTCATATTCTCTGGCACAATCTGCTGCAATAATTGTTTTGCAATCTGTTTTACATCACCTTGTGATAAACTGCTGCTCCCAGTTAACTGTTTGGCCAGCTGCAGTATTATATTTTCTTGGCTATCGCTGTCGAATTGCTGCAGACTTTCTGGAGAGAACTGCTGTAAAAATTGTTCTACAGCCTGCTTAAGATTGCCTTGAACCAAAACAGTCCCTTCTTTTGCTAATAGCAGCAATTGACTAGCCAATTGCTCAGGAGACATTTCATTGCCCTTTAGGAATTCTGCTACCTTATTTAAAAAAAGTTTAACATCTTGATACTTATCCTGCTGCAAGGTTAGCGCTAACTCTAAGCTATTTCCTAAGTTGTGGAGCTGCTCTGCAATATTTTTTTGTGCTTTTAATATGTAATCCATGCCCTGAGATACATCTTTAGTTGAAGACATCTGCTGCAAAAGCTGCTGAACGATTTTCTTTATATCTTCTGGCAATGATTGCAGTAATTGTTCCCGGCTTTGCAGTGATTTTGCTAAGTCGGCCAGCTTTGTCTTAATACTGTCTTCCAAATTTACTTGAAAATCCTTTTGTAGCAATTGGCTGCTATTTCCTAATTCACTTGTTTCTTGAGGTCGTTGAGTATTCCCTGTTTGAACAGTCGCTGTGACCTTCTCAGACGTCTGAGGAGCCTTACCGATTTCCATGTATCCACCTCTATTTCAGCATCCATTATACTACCAGTATACGGTAAAGGATTGTAGAATCCTAGTCTAAAATTAAGAAAACCCTAAGGCACTAAGAAAAACCAGCCTGCAGGATGAATGCAGGCTGGTTTTTAGCTACAAATTGATTAGCTTAATTTTCTTTCAGGAACTTTTCTCATCACAGCAATTCCCACAGCAAGAAGAACAATAACAATGGTTACGCCAATCATAAAAGCATTGGAGTACGTTTTAATTAGTTCAATTGCTTGCGGACCATAATAAAAGATCAAGATTCCCTCCAAAAGAAATCTTTTTCCTCTTCCAAATACGGAAGCGACTAAAAAGACTACCATATTAATACGAAAGACACCTGAGCTTATGCTGACAAATTTATAAGGAATTGGTGCAAGAGCAGCAAGAAAAATGGCCCATCCTCCATACTGTTCCAGCCATCCGCTAATTTTCTCTACGTATTTATTAGGTACATACTTTTTCACAGCAATAATTCCGTACTTATTACCAATAAAATATCCAACAATACCACCTAGTACTGAACCAACAGTCGCAATGATCGAATAGTAAATCGCTTTTTCAGGAACTGACAACGCCATAGGGACTAATAGCAAATCAGGTAAAATCGGTGAGAAAATCGATTCGATAAAAGATATGATAAAGAGTCCCAATACTCCAAAATTCTGAAAGAATACTATTAATTGTTCCACTACTACACCTCAATAAAAATATACGTTATACAAGTATTATATACTAGATTCAACTAGAATGTATATAATCAGCATTATTTTCCTAAATTCTATTACTCATTTCTCTGATTTGCGATATACTATAGACTTAAGCTATTTGTACATATCATACATGAAGAGGTGATACTGATTGCAGAATTTACTAAAAACAGCAGGGCAAATATTTTTATTATGGCTTATTTATTTTATCAGTACGTGGATCGTAGAGTTCTTTCACTTGCCAATACCAGGCAGCGTGCTGGGCATGCTCCTTCTGTTTGCACTGCTTTCCATGGGAATCATTAAAGAACAATGGCTTACGCTCGGCGCAAATCCATTACTTAAACATTTGTCGTTTTTCTTCATTCCTATCGCTGTCGGACTTATGGAATGGGGAGATTTATTTATCCAAAAAGGACATCTTCTCTTTTTGCCTCTAGTTATCAGCACCTTAGTCGCTTTATTGGCAACTGGAATTGTCGTTCAACTTCTAACTACATCTCGCAAAAAAGAGGGAGGCGCGGATTAAATTGCCTGCAACAATGTTAGTTTTTCTTACGATTCTACTTACTGTTATATTATATCTCATTAGCCGAAAAATATTTTTACAAACTAAAAATCCCATATTCAACCCAGTATTATTAAGTACAACAGTCATTATCATTATTTTTCATTACACAGGTATTACCTTTGAACAATACAAACCAGGTAAAGATATTATGACTTTTTTGCTGGGGCCTGCTACAGTAGCTCTAGCATTTCCTCTGTATTTAAATCGTGCAACATTGCTCCAAACCTTTCTTCCAATCCTATTTGGCATATGCTTTGGTGCTTTGGCAACCCTGACAACAGCTGTTCTTCTTGCAAAATTTAGTGGTCTTGATGCGTTAATTGTTGCATCCATCGCTCCTAAATCAATTACCGCTCCTATTGCAATTGAGATTTCTCGCCTAACCGGCGGCGATCCAGCCATCGCTGTAGCTTTTGTGGTTTTCACAGGAACCTTGGGTACTATTATTGGACCCAGCCTGCTTTCTTCCTGCAAAATAACAAATCCAATCGCTAGGGGATTAGCAATGGGAGTTACTGCTCATGGACAAGGCACGGCGACCATTCTCCAGGAAGGGGCACTTCAGGGTGCTATGGCAGGAGTAGCTATGGCCGTAGCCGCTATTTTCATTTCCTTTATCGCCCCTTTGTATGTTCCCTGGCTAGTTCATTTATAAAGAAGAGGCAACTAGTGAAGCGTCCTGCTTCTCCTAGTTGCCTCACTTACTGCTACCAATCCTTATATAGAGTAATTAGCAACTAATTCCTTTACTTCTGCTTCTTTCTCTTGTATAAACGCATCAAAACTTTTACACTTTGAATGTACTTTTAAATTCGCTAAATCCACTAGGAGGTTTGCTATTTTTTCAGCAGGAACATCTCCGTATACGTCTCCAAATCGTACTGCACCAGGACCGACTTTTCCGTTAAAAGACATCCCATAGGTTGGAATTACTCCCTGTTCTGTACGACCTCTTCTTCCAGTAAATCCAATTAGCCCCTTCTGATGTTGTCCACAGGAATTAGGACAGCCTGAAATAAATGCCCTTGGTAATGCAGCCTTAACATCCTCGGGTGCATTCTTAAAAATTTCCAGAATACTGTCCAATAACTCCTGGGAATTATTAAGTCCAAAATTACAGATTGTAGGACCTACGCAGGCAACTGTATTTTCTATATTAAAGATTGATGAAAATTTAGAGATTATTGCAAGTAAATTCTGTACGTCTTTTTCTTTTACATCTCGTACAAAAAGCCCTTGGGTTAGGGTTACACGTATTGAAGTCTCATAATCCAATTCGCTTAAGAAAGCCAATAATTCATTTAGATCCTGTGTACTCATTATCGCTTTTCTAGGATGAATATATACAGAATAATAGCCAGCTTGCTGTTGCGGAAATATTACATTTTCATATTTCTTATCCCATGGAGATTGTTTCTCCTGGGCATTTTTCAATTTTTCTTCTGTAAAGTCAATCGGAAATGCTACATCCTGTCCGGATTTTTTTAATTCATCCAATTCTTTTCTAAACATCTTAAGAAACGATTCTTCTCCTAATCGTAAACGAACAAATCGCAATCTAGCCTTGTGTCTGTTTGTTCTATCCCCTTCTCTTGCGAAAACTCTTTTCATTGCCTCTACATAATATAATGCTTCGGTATCCACAATAAAATCCTCAAGCTTTATGCCCACCTGCGCATTGCCACCAAGTCCGCCAGCCCCATATACTTCAAAGCCTTTTTTACCATCAACGATTTTAGCAATAAACCCAATATCAGCTATGGTTGCATTTGCAGTGTCCTCTAAACTGTTTGAAAATGCAATTTTATATTTTCTTGGTAACTTAAGATTAACTGGATCTGTCATCATAAAATTCGTAACAGCTTTAACATAGGGAGTGACATCAAAAATCTCATCTTGTGCGACTCCAGAAAGAGGCGAGCAGGCAACATTTCTTACGCCATCACCACCCGCTCCTCTTGTAATTAAGCCGCATTTTAACAAGTCATCTAACACATTACCTAAATCCCCTACTTTTACGGAATGAAGCTGTATGTCCTGCCTTGTTGTAATACGCATATCAGCACCGTACTTCTCAGCAATCTTACTTAACCCCTGCAACTGTTTTACAGTTGTTACTCCACCAGCAATTCTAGGTCTTACCATATATGTTTCTTTAGGTCCTTCTTTATAAATTCCCATAATAGAACTAAAAGCCTTCAAATTTTCTAATTGGCCTTCATGGTATTGCTGTAACTTTTCTTTAAAGTTCTTAACACTTATTAAGATATCTTCTGTAATTGTTATCATATCTGATTCCCTCTTTTATCCGTATTGTTATCCCATGGAATGATTATAACAACATAGTATTAACATTTCAAGGAAAATACAGGTACTAAGAGATCCATCCAACTGATCTTATTTAGATATTTGCCTAGTTTCCCATTGTTCCTTTCGTTTGCAAAAATACACCTAGCAGTGATTGCAATACAATTGCCAGTAAAGCAACAGTTAGGCCGACACTGGCAGTCATCCCATTTATGCACTACAGCATGCGTAGGTTATTCTGGTCCTTACTATCTCAGTAAGCTTTTAAGAAACGTACAGGTTTTTGCCCCAGTGTACTGCAAAGCTGCTTAAAAGAAAACATCAGGTACGTAAATAAACGGCACCACTAAGCCAATTTAGCTAGTGATGCCGTTTTGCATGTTCTTTTACTTATAACTTAAACTTACTGATGATCTCATTGAGTTCTTCTGCCATTCTCGCTAAGGATTCAGCATTATGATTGATCTCATGCATACTGGCACTTTGTTCTTCCGATGCAGCAGCTACCGTTTGTGCACTTGCTGCCGTTTCTTCTGCAACACCACTGATATTTTGAACATTCCCTACCATTGTTTGGGTTCCCTTTGCTGTTTCCTCAATCGTGTGGGTTATTTGAGCAACTACTATTTTTACCTTGTCAAGCTTATCAATAATAACTTCAAACCCTCTTTGCGTGTTGAATGTTACTTGCTTGCCTGCTTCTACCTCACGGTTTCCTTCACTTACATGCGTAACAGCGTAATCGATGTCTTCTGTCATTTTCTTTATGATTTCAGCGATATGGTGTGTTGCCTCAGCACTTTGCTCTGCCAGCTTCCGCACCTCTTCTGCGACTACTGCAAAGCCTCGTCCTGCTTCACCAGCACGAGCAGCTTCAATAGCAGCATTCAATGCTAATAAGTTGGTCTGACCTGCAATACCTTGAATAACTGTAACGATTTCTCGAATATTTTCAGATCCTTTTGCTAAGGAATTTGCTGCTTCTGTAATACTGATCATTGATTTTGCAACAGTATCATTCTGCGTAACGATCTGAGTCAGTAAATTCATCCCTTGGCTTGCTTCTTCAACAGCATTTTGAGTATTTGCATTCACTTCATAGGCATTTGAATTCATTTCCTCAGTACTTGCAGAAAGTTCCTGAATCGTAGCTGACATCTCTGTTATATTTGTTGTATTCTGAGCTGATCCACTCGCTACTTCCGATATCGTATTAGAAACAATTTCTGCAGCACGCAGCTGTTCTTCTACTGTTGCACTTAATTCCTGACTAGATGCCGCCAACGATTCAGAGTTCTGGCGTATTTGTCCCACTAGAGAGCGCAGTGCATTCTTCATCTGGGATATTGCAGTAACCATATCACCTATCTCATCATTCACAGCAGCATGCTGTTCAGCAGCCGTTAGATCAAAATGACTGATTGCATCCATTTCATTCCGAACACGACGCAAGCGTTTCGCCATATATCTACTATACCAATAAGCTAAGCTGCAAACAAATACGATAATGAGCACACTTAAAATTCCAACCAAATTTTTCGTATCTTTTTGTTCTTGTAAAAGCTTATCTGTTGATTGCTTTAAATAGGTGTCTTCTAAATTAAAGGTTTTATCAAATTGCAGGTCTATCTGCTGTGATAAACTTCTCCCTTCCACAAGCAACGCATCAAACGAAGGACTGTTAGCTTTCTTCGCATCCATAAGCTGCCCCATTTTAAGACTATAGTTCTCCATCATCTTTTCGAGTTTAACAGCCTCAGTTTTCACCTCTGGATTTTTCACACCAGATACAAATACTTTTAAGTCTTTTAGGCTATCTTCAAATTCTTTTCTGGAACTTTGTTCATAACTGCTAATCGAGTATGCCATAAAGCCTCGCATTTCCGCAATACCAGTATGCATACCATCCTGTGCCTTCGTAAGTAAAAGCATATTTGCGGAAGTATGTGTAATTAAATTTTCATATGTATCACTTGCTGTCGAATACTGATATGCTGTATATCCAAGCAGTACAAGCAGAAAGAAAATGGAAGTAAGGAACATACCTCCTAATTGTGCAATAATAGGTATTCTACGCATAAAATAACTCCTTTACATTTTAATTGTTGAAACAGCTGCATAAACTTTTTATCGTATCTCCTTCCATAAAAAGAGCCAGATTGTTATATGAATTGCATTTCATATAGCAACCTGGCAGACATAGATAAAAATCATTAGTCCCATGGCTTTGCGTCCTTAACTTTCGCTAAGTTTGCCGATCAATAATATTTAATTTATTATTACTATTAATTCTCTTCAAATCTCCAAATTCCTCTAAATTAAGACAAAGATTTGCCCTTGTTATTACATTCAATGTTGAATAGAAGCAGATCATGGATCAAGAAAAGACATAACAACAAAGAACACACAAGTTGTGTGCTCTTTGTTGAATTTACATATATCCCGCAGCAATTACTGGGCTTTCACATCTACTTCAAACATGCGATTCCAAGGGAAGGATACTTCTATTTTTTCCAACGGAAACTCACTTAAATTCTGCTGAGCAAAATTCTGCATGCGTTTGGTAACATCTTGAGTAAGGGCGGGACGCATTTCGTTTAATTGTACATTGCTGATTCCTTGAGGGATTAACACTTCATTCATCAGAGCGCTGCGCACATTGGCTTGATACGCCCAATCATCTAAAAGACGAACAGCAAGGAGGTTGTTTTTGTCGCCAGCTGCCATTCGCTGAGCAAAAGCAGCTTGTCCAATGGTATAACCAATGGTATTGCTGGCTGTATTCCAGCCAGAATAAGATTCTAGCTGAGAAGCCAATTTACTATCAGTCATTTCCTTCATAAAGGCATTATCAGAACCATTGGCAAAAGAGATATCTGCCACCGCTACTTTTCGGCCAGCTTCTAAATAGCTTTCAATCTGTTTTACAAACGCAAGGGTTTCCTTGCTGGCTTTTGTTTTATTTGATTCCATGCCTGCTTCTCTTGTCCAGCCGTCTACTGGTGTATTGACTGCCAAAATCATGTCAGCTGCTTTATCCGATAGCAAAGGTACAAAAC